>CANGSN010000314.1 GCA_947455805.1 Planctomycetota bacterium | reverse complement strand
CGCTGAGCACCGCGAGGAACCGCCGCGGCGCCACGTCGCCCGGTTGGTTCGGGTTGCCGCGGTGGTGGATCGCTTCGTCGCGGCCGGTCTGCTCGACCAGCGCCGGCACCGTCGGCGACACCGGCAACGCGTCCTGAAGCGCGGCGAGCTTGGCCAGCGCCGCGCGCACCGGCGGCGGTGGCGTGTCCCACGTCGGCGTCGGCAGTGCGAGGCCTTCGCCACCGGGCGGTGGCTCTTGGTGCGGCGACAGCACGGCGCACTGCACCGCGAGCCAGCCGTTCGCCGGATACTCGTCGTGTTCGTGCTGCGGGTCGGCGAGATCCGGCGTGCGCTGGTCGATCGCCTGCAGCACCGCGTGTCGGCCGGCGAAGCTGCCGAGGTCGAACGTGACCCAGTGCGGCTCGGCGCGGTCGATCGCGCGGCGCAGCGAGCCGTAGAGCGGATCCCGAACGAGATGGAAGCCGTCGACGTGCACGACGAGCCGCGCGCCTTCGCCGGCGGTGCGCACGTGCAGGTAGCGCTGGTCGATGACGAACGTCGGGGTCTGCAGCACGCCTTCGCGCTTGGTGCCGGCGGCGCCGCTGTTCCACCAGGGGCCTGGCAACTGCAACAGCCGCGGGCGCTCGGCCGTCGGATCCGGGCAGAATGGACCTGCGTAGTGGCTGAAGGCGTCGTTGACCGTGGAGAAGCGGGCCAAGGTCGCCGCTCTTCGTTGGCGGTAGACCCTGGTCGCGCCGCCGACGTCGGCGATCCCGCGGTCCTCGGGGCGCAGCTCGATGGATTCCATCGCCACGAAGGCGAACCACTCGGCCACGAAGAGTTCGTTCTCGGCCCAGAGTCCGCCGGCGTGCATGCCCCACGGCCCGACCAGGTCCTTCTGCGCCGCGACCGCCGCCTGGTAGCCGGCACTGTCGCGATCGAGCGGCTGCAGCGGCGCCTGCACGTAGCCGGTGCTGCGCAGCACGCCGAACAGGCCGTAGTAGTCGGCGGCGCCGATCGCGTCGAACTTGTGGTCGTGGCAACGCGCGCACGCGACGGTCAAGCCGAGCATCGCCTTGCCGAGCACGTCGAGCTGGTTGTCGATGCGGTCGGCGAGGTGGCGCTTGGGGTCGATCGGCGCGTGCACCTGTTCGCCGAACCACCACGCCGCCGTCGCCTGCACGCTCTCGTTGTCGCCGGTCGGGCCGCGGCGCGGTGTGGGCAGCAGGTCGCCGGCGAGGTGCTCGCGCAGGAACTGGTCGAACGGCAGGTCCTGGTCGATGGCGCGGATCACGTAGTCGCGGTAGCGCCACGCGTGCGGCAGCGGGTAGTCGAACTCGTGGCCGAGCGTCTCGGCGTAGCGCACGAGGTCGAGCCAGTGGCGCGCGAAGCGTTCGCTGTGCGCCGGCGACGCCAGCAGCGCGTCGACTTCGCGGGCCCAGGCCGCATCGCTCGGATCGGCGACGAAGCGCGCGACTGCGTCCGGTGGCGGTGGCAGGCCGACGAGGTCGAACCACACGCGACGCAGCTGCTGGTGCGGCGGGGCCAGCGGCGAGCGCTGGAGATCGACGCGCGCGAGCTCCTGGTCGACGAAGGCATCGACCGGGTGGCCCTCGCTGGGCGGTGCATCCGTGCGCAGCGGTTGCCAGGCCCAGTGCGTGTGCTTGCGCGCGAGGATGGCGTCCGGCGTGGTGGCGAACGTCGGCTGCGGGGCGTTCGCCAGCGCGTCCTTCGGTTGCTGCGCGATCGCCATCGCACTCGTCCCGAGCGCCATCGCGATCGCCGACGAAGCGGCCCGCAGCAGCGCCGTGCGCAGCGACCGGGACGAGGAGCGCATGGCGCGAGCTTGTAGATGGTCGCAGCGGACCCGGCAACCCGCTACCGTGCGCGCGCCCGCTCGTCGCAGCGATCGTTCCGCCCTCGTCCTGCATGAAGAAGACCCGCACACAGTCTCGCGCCGCCGCTGTCGCCCTCGACAATGAACCGCGCCCGTTCACCCTCGCCGGCCGCACCGCCCTGGTCACCGGCAGCAGCCGCGGCCTCGGCAAGGCGATCGCGTTCGCACTCGGCGCCGCCGGCGCCAAGGTCGCGCTGAACTTCGCCAACGGCCAGGAGCAGGCCGACGCGACGTTCGGCGAGTTCGCGCAGCGCGGCTACGAGGGCCTGCTGGTGCGCGCCGACGTCACCAACGAGAAGCACGTCGCCAAGATGTGCCACGCGGTGAGCAAGCGGCTCGGCCCGATCGACATCGTCGTCTGCAACGCGACGCCGCAGCAGCCGCAGAAGCCGTTCGAGCTCTACGACTGGGCGTTCCACCAGCAGATGCTCGACTTCTTCCTGAAGTCGCCGGTGCTGCTGCTGCGCGAAGTGCTGCCGCAGATGAAGCAGCGGCGCTTCGGCCGCTTCGTCAACATCGGCAGCGAAGTGGTCCGCCGTGGCGTGCCCAACTTCGGCCCGTACGTCGCCGCCAAGGGCGCGCAGGCGGCGTGGTCGGCGAGCATGGCGACCGAGCTGGCGCCGTGGCAGATCACGGTCAACACGGTGTCGCCGGGCTGGATCCCGGTCGAACGCCACGCCAACGACGCCGTCGAGCAGAAGGAGGCCTACAAGGCGATGATCCCGATGCGGCGCTGGGGCGTGCCGGCCGACGTCGGCGGCGTCGTCACGTTCCTCGCCGGCGACGCCGCGGCGTTCGTCACCGGGCAGGACATCGCGGTCAACGGCGGCATGACGGTCGGCTGAGGCACTGCGATGCAACGACTCCTCGCTGCGGCCTCGGCGTTCTTCTTCGGTGCGGTCGCGTTGCTGCTGCTCGGCTTCGCCGGCTGCAGCAAGTCCGGCGGCGGTGCAGCCGCCGGTGCCCCGCGCTTCGCGTTCGTCACCAACGGCCCGTCGGAGTTCTGGACGCTCGCGGCGGCCGGCGTCGCCGCGGCCAAGGCCGAGGTCGGCTGCGACACCCTGGTGCGCATGCCGGCGTCCGGCGCTGTCGACGAGCAGAAGCGCTTGCTCGAAGACGTCATGGCGCTCGGCGTGCAGGGCATCGCCGTCAGCCCGTGCGATCCCGACAACCTGACGCCGCTGCTCGACCAGCTGGCGAAGCAGACGCTGCTGATCACGCACGACAGCGATGCGCCGAAGAGCCAGCGCCGCTGCTTCGTCGGCATCGACAACTACGACGCCGGGCGCCTCGCCGGCAAGCTGCTCGCCGAAGCGTGCCCGAACGGCGGCCCGGTCGTGCTGTTCCTCGGCAACCTCGACCAGGACAACGCCAAGCGTCGCCGCCAGGGCCTGCTCGACGAGCTCGCCGGCCGCGCGCGCGATCCGCAGCGCTTCGACCCGGCCGGCTCGGTGCTGACGGTCGGCAAGTTCGAGGTGCGCGCGACCTACACCGACCAGTTCGACCGGCAGAAGACGAAGGCGCAGGCGCAGGACGCGCTGACGCGCTGGCCGGACCTGGTGGCGATGGTCGGCATGTTCGCCTACCAGCCGCCGATCCTGCTCGACGTGCTGCGCAGCGCGCAGAAGCTCGGGGCGGTGCAGATCGTCGCCTTCGACGAGGACGCGCAGACTCTGCAGGGCATCGTCGACGGCCACGTGCACGCGACCGTCGTGCAGGATCCGTACGAGTACGGCCGCCAGTCGATCCTGCTGCTCGATCGCCTGCACAAGGCCGCCGACGAGCCGCAGCGCGCCGCGGTGCTGCCGCCGAACGGCGTGCTCGACGTGCCGGTGCGCGCGCTGCGCAAGGCCGACGTGCCCGGCTTCCAGCAGGACCTGGCGAAGAAGCTCGGCAAGAAATGACCGCCCCGCTGCTGCAGCTGCGCGGCATCGGCAAGGCGTTCCCCGGCGTGCGGGCGCTGCACGGCGTCGACTTCACCGTGCACGCCGGCGAAGTGGTCGGGCTGGTCGGCGAGAACGGCGCTGGCAAGAGCACGCTGCTGAAGATCCTGGCCGGTGTGCACCAGCCCGACGCCGGCGCGATCGAGCTGGGCGGGGCGCCGTGCACGTTCCGTTCGCCGCGTGCGGCCCGCGACGCCGGCATCGCGCTGATCCACCAGGAGCTGGCGCTGTGCGACAACCTGACGGTGGCGGCGGTGCTGTTCCTCGGCGACGAACTGCGCACCGGCCCGTTCCTGCGGCATGCGGCGATGCGGGCCGAAGCCGTGCAGTGGTGCCAGCGGCTCGGCCTCGCCGTGGCCCCCGACGCGCTGGTGGCGTCGCTGCGGCCGGGCCAGCAGCAGCTGCTGGAGATCGCGCGCGCCCTGCGCGCACGGGCTCGGGTGCTGATCATGGACGAGCCGACGTCGAGCCTGACCGACGCCGAGGCCGAGCGCCTGTTCGCCGTCGTCGACGAGTTGCGCGCGGCCGGCGTCGGCATCGTCTACGTCTCGCACCGCCTCGGCGAGGTGCAGCGGCTGTGCGATCGCGTCGTCGGCCTGCGCGACGGCCAGAACAGCGGCGAACTG
>CANGSN010000313.1 GCA_947455805.1 Planctomycetota bacterium | reverse complement strand
CGTTCGCAGGCTGGCAGGTGCGCGCCGTCGCGCGCGGCGAGGCGATGCCGGTGCTCGCCGACGCGGCCACCTACGAAGGGCTGGCGCGCGCCGCCGAGCAGCTGGCCCAGGACCGCGGCCACACGCTGTGGGTCGGCACGCCAGCGCAGTTCCTGATCACGCGCGGCCACGCGGCGGTTTCGCCGAAGGCCTTCCTCGAGCGCGCCGGCGACGTGCGCGCGCTGCTGCGGCAAGGCGATGTGCGCACGATCTACGTGGTCGAGACGACGCGCGACGCGGCGCTGGCGCCGGTGTTCGGCAAGCCGCGCGACGTGCTGGATCAGCTGCCGAGCGAGCTGGTCGTTCCGGCGGGTGGCGAGCAGGTGGGCGGCAGCGCGCCGTTCACCGTGCACCGGCTGCGGCCGTGACCGGGGCGTCCACCCAGCGCACCTCGGCGCGCGCTGCGTCGCCGCCGAAGCGGGCGGCCATCACGTGGGCGCGGAAGCGGAAGATGCGCTCGACGTCGTTGCGCACGATCCAGCGCATCGCCAGCGGCGCCAGCAGCCCGCCCTTCGGCCGCATCACGACTTCGTCGCCGAGCGCGGTGCCGCCGTCGCACGGGGTGAACGTGTGGGTGTGGTGCCACAGCGCGTACGGGCCGCGCAGCTGCTCGTCGGCGAAGGCGAACGGCGGTTCCCACCGGGCGATCCGGGTGCGCCAGTTCAGCGGCAGGCCGTGCAGCTTCAGCCGGTAGTCGATCAGCGTGCCGACGTGCATCGGCACTGGCATTGGCGTCAGGATGGAGAACGACAGCCAGGGCGGCGTCAGGTACTCCAGGTTCTGCGCGTCGGCGAAGAAGGGGAACACCTCGGCCGGGGGCCGGGGAACCCACAAGGACGCGCGCAGGCACCAGGTTTTCACGCTGGCGCCGTTCGCGGCGGCCCGGCCCGCGGATGCAGGCCGGCCGCCGGCTCCGGGCTCACCAGCGGACGTGGAAGTCGAACGTCACGCGGTCCTTCCAGATGTCGTCGCCCGGGTCGGTCAGGGCGAACTCGTAGACCAGGCCGAGCTCGTACTTGGTCAGCAGCTCGAAGCGGAAGCCGACGCTGGCCCAGGCCACGAAGCTGTGGTCGGGTTGCGAGCCGAGGTTGGTGTAGTCGCCACCGCCGATCGGCAGCGCCGTGGCACCGTCGTCGAGGTAGTGCAGGCCGTGCACTTCGGCGACCGGGGCGAACACCGCCTGCGAGCCGGGATTGGTGTCGAAGTCGAGGTGCAGGTCCCAGTGGCCGACGGTGTTGCCGTCGTCGCTGTCGGTCGGCACGCGCAGCGTCGCGTTGCCGATCAGGTGCGTCCTGCCGAAGCCCTTGGCGAAGCTGACGAACGGCGACAGCTCGTTGCAGTTGCCGTTGATGACGCCGTAGAGGCGGTGGCCCTGGTCGAGCATCAGGCGGATGCCGGGCGTGATCACCAGGTCGGCTTCCCGGTCGGCGTGGGCGACGTACTTGAAGCCCGCGGCCAGGTCGTTCCAGCCTTCGTCCTCGCCGAACGCGCCGGTCTCGATCTCCGAGTAGCCGTCCTTGGTGGCGATGAACGACAGGCGTTCCGTCAGCGCGAGGCGCGCCTGCAGCGCGTAGACCTCGACCTGGCCACCCTGCAGCGCCGAGTTGCGCGAGAAGTAGTGCTTCAGGTAGAGGGCGCGGATGCCCGTGTCGTTGAACGGCGACTCGAAGTAGAGCGGCTGGCCGACCGGCTCGTGGAAGTCTTCGAAGCCACGCAGGCCGGTCAGGAAGCCTCTGTCGTTGGTCTGGGCAGGGGCCGCCGGGTCCTGGGCGACGGCGGCCGACGACAGGTAGGCCGCGACGAAGACCGGGAGGGTGAGAGCGGAGAGAGGGGAGCGGTTCATCGTTCCCTCGCAAAGTCGCACCGGCATGGAACTTTCGCGTGCAGGGGCCCCTGCGCACTCGTTCCCAGGGCGGTGCGTCGCGGGTGGGTTCGCGGCTACGCCGAGGGGCGCAGGCTGCGGCGAGCCGGCGGGAAATCGCGCGCGGCGTCGGCCGCGTTCGGCTGCGAGCGTGTGGATGGGGCAGACCGAGACCAAGGAACCCCATGACCACGACCGCAAGACCCTCTTCCCTCCACAAGCATCTGCTCGGCTGGCTCGCAGGCACAGCACTGGCCGGCGCTGCGAGCGGCCAGTGCACGAGCCTCCTCACCAACCCCGCGGGGTCCGTGAACTTCAACCAGAGCGGGATCATGTTCGACATCGTCAACGTGTCGGCCGAGCCGATCCACGTGACGGGCCTGGACCAGATGATGCGCTACGCGGGCACGACGGCGATGCATGTGCACACGAAGGTGGGCACGTGGAACGGCTCGCAGCTGAACCCGGCTGCCTGGACGCTCGTCGGCACCAACCCGTCGTGGGTGCACCCAGGCTTGGGTGTGCTCACCCCGCTCGCCATCCCGATGGACGTGGTCATTCCGGCCGGGGCCACGCAGGCCTTCTACGTCGGTGGCACCTACACGGGGCAAACCGATTTTCTCACGTTCCGCCCCGGCACCAACCAACTCGGCTTGCCGCAGGCCAACGACGGCACGATCGAGATCCGGACCGGCATCTGCGTGTTCTACCCGTTCACGCAGACCTTGGGCCTGCCGACCGACGGCATGCTGTGGCGCGGCACCGTGCACTACTGCAAGGCGGCCAGCAACACGATCCTCGGCGCTGGCTGCGGCGGCGCCTACCACTCGCTCTACGCCAACCATGCGAACGCGACCGTCGCCTCGGCGGCGCTGAACGGCAACGTGCTGCGCCTGCAGCGCGTCGCCAACGGCTACCTCGGCAACTGGCAGGTCGGTGCCGCCAGCACCACCTACATCACGCCGACGCCGGCGGCGACGGTGCTCGCGGTCGGCGACGACGGGTTCGTTCCGTACAACCCGGTGGCGCCGCTGCCGACGCCGTATGGGCCGCAATCGACGCTGGCGATCGGCGCCAACGGCATCCTCGGCTTCGGACCTGGGATCGACACGCCCGGCACGCAGCCTTACACGCCGACCCCGGCCGGCATGCTGCAGAGCACCTTCGGCGGCATCTACGCGTGGCACGACTACAACCCGGCAGAACTGGGCAGCGGCCAGGTGGTGGCGCAGCAGCTCGGCCAGACGCTGTTCGTCACCTGGCGCGACGTCGAGAGCTACCCGGTCGGAGTCACGAACCGCAGCACGCTGCAGTTCCAGTGCAACCTCGCCACCGGCGACATCGCGATCGTCTTCCTGTCGATCGACGCCGACGCCAGCAGCGTCTGGGGCTCGAGCCACCTCGTCGGCGTCACACCGCCCGGCAGCTCGCTCGATCCGGGCAGCATCGACTTCACCACGGCGCCGCTGTTCACCAGCAGTCCGGAGCAGACGCCGCTGGCGCTCAGCCCGCTGACCCGGCCGGTGCTCGGCACGTCGTGGATGCTCCAGGACGAGTTCCTGCCGGCGAACACGACGTTCGGGGTGCACGTGGTCGGCTTCACCGATCCGGGGATCAACGACCTCGCCGTGGTCGGCATGCCCGGCTGCGGCCTGCGGGCCTCGCTCGACGTGATCGCGCCCTACCTGCCGATCCAGGGCGCGTCCGTGCCGTGGGGCCTGGCGATTCCGCTGCACAGTTCGCTGCGGGGCCTGTCGCTCTCCGCGACCACGGCAGTGGCCCAGTCGCCGGCGACCAACAGCTTCGGCTTCGTCACCGGCAACGGCGTGCGCGGGGTGCTCGGCGGCCAGTGAACCCGGTGGGGCGGGGCCGCCGGGTGGGAACCTGCCGCTGCGAACGGCAACCCGCGGCGGTCGTCTGCGCTCTGCGCGCCTTTCGCGGCCGCCGCGGGCCTTGTCCGCCGGCCCGCCGTCGCCGACAAACGACCCCATGCGCGCCACCGTCCTGCTGCTGTTGCTGTCCGCCCTGGCCGCCTGCTGGAGCCCGCGCCACTTCATGCCGCGCGAACACGTCGATGCGGTCGGGCCGCGCGGCCAGCTGGCGGCCTCCTACTCGGTGCCGGGGGGAGACGGGTTCTGGCTCGGCGAAGTGCGGGTCTACGCCGGTCCGGCAGTCGCCCAATACGACGAGAACGACGAGGACATCGTGCGCCTCGTGGTCGGCTTCGAGATCGAGAACACCGGCGGCGAGCCGTTGGAGCTCGACCCGGCGTCCGTCCAGTGCGAAGAGATGATGCTCGAGGGGTTGCTGCAGCCGAAGCTGGCGCCGGCGCGCATCGAAGGCAACCCGATCGCCATGCCGGGCACGACCAGCCGGTTCGAGGCGATGTTCCTGCCGGCGACGACGGTGCCGGGGGACCTCGACAGCTTCTCGATCCGCTTCCGGATCCTGGCCGGCGAACGCACCGTGCTGTCGCAGGTGACCCCGTTCGTGCCGCGCGCCCACGACGGCGGGGGCGGCGGCAACACCTACGTGGCCTTTGGCCCGGCGTGGGGCG
>CANGSN010000312.1 GCA_947455805.1 Planctomycetota bacterium | reverse complement strand
CGCCCTGGCGCGCGACCTGTTCGAGCAGGGTCGAGGCGTCGCCGCGCAAGGCGCCGAGCGAGCCGGCGACGCCGTCGAGCGCTTGCCGCAGCGCAGCCAGCAGCTGCTGGCCCTTGGCCGAGGACTGCGCCGAGCGCGCCAGAACCTGGTCGTTGCCGCGCGCGGCGTCGGTGCTGCGCCGCGCCAGGTGGCGGACCTCTTCGGCGACCACCGCGAAGCCGCGGCCGTGTTCGCCGGCGTGTGCGGCCTCGATCGCCGCGTTCAGCGCCAGCAGGTTGGTCTGGAACGCCACCTGGTCGACGGTCTGCAGCACCTTCTGCGTGCTATGGTGCGCCGCCGCCAGCTCGTCGATCGTGGTGGCGATCTGCTGCAGCTGTGCCAGCGCGTCGTCGAGGCGCTGCTGCGCTTCGCTGGCGTGCTGCGCCGCCGACGCACTCGCCTTGCGCGACGTCGGCACGTCGGCCGCTGCGCGTTCGGCGTGTTCGGCGACGGTCGACAGCGCTTCGGCCTGCCCGCGGATCGCGCGTTCGCTGTCGGAACCGAGCGCCTCGAGCTGCTGCGCGGTCGCGTTCAGCGTCGTCGCCGCCTCGCGCACGCTGTGCATCTTGATGTCGAAGCGCAACGCGAAGCCGTTCCACGCGGCGACGATCCGCTCGATCTCGGCGGGGCCGCGCTGCGGCAGGTTGCGATACAGGGTGCTGCCGTCGACCTCGACGCTGTCGATCGCGGCGGCCAGCTGGTGCAGCGTCTGCAGCTCGCGTGCGAGCAGCCAGCGGCAGACGACGAACGCCGCCATCGTCGCCACGCCGGCCGCGATCGCGATCGGTGCTGTGGTGGCGAAGCCAGGGGCGGAAGCACCGCCGACGCCCGCGACCAGCAAGCCGCCGAGCCCGACGGCCACGGCACAACCGAGGGCGACCCGGCCGGCGATGGTCCCATGAGCGAGTATCTGGCGCATGCAGAGCGATGATCGGAACGCACCGCCGTCGACCCCAGCCTAGGTGCCGGGATGCTCCCGTTGTGGGACACGCCGCCCGGCGGCCGCGTCCCGTTCTGCACCCCGCCGTCAGCCGAGCGCCAGCATGCGTTCGAGCGGTGCCAGCGCGCGCACGCGCAGCGCCTCCGGCATCTCGATGCGCGGCCGCAGGTCGCGCAGCGCCAGGTAGATCTTCTCCAGCGTGTTCTTCTTCATGTGCGGGCACGCATTGCAGCCCTGGCACGCCGCGGTGCGGTCCTCGTAGGGCACTTCGATCAGCACCTTGTGCGGTGCCGCCTTCTTCATCGTGTGCAGGATGCCGGTCTCGGTGCCGACGATGTACTTGCCGCCGGCGTCCTTCTGCACGAACTCGAGCAGCTTCGACGTCGAGCCGACGAAGTCGGCGAGCTGCAGCACGTGGTCCTCGCACTCCGGATGCGCGATGAACTTCGCGTCGGGGTGCTGCGCCTTCAACGCCGCGATCTTCTGCGAGCTGAACGTCTCGTGCACCATGCACGCACCCGGCCACAGGTCCATCTTGCGGCCGGTCTTCTTCGCCAGGAACGCGCCGAGGTTCTTGTCCGGTCCGAACAGGATCGGCTTGCCCTCGGGGATCGAACGGATCACGCGCTCGGCGTTGCTCGACGTGCAGATGATGTCGCTCTCGGCCTTCGTCGCCGCGCTGCAGTTGATGTACATCACGACGTGGTGGTCGGGATGGCGTAACTTCCAGGCGCGCAGCTGGTCGGCGGGGCACTGTTCGGCCAGCGAGCAGCCGGCTTCGAGGTCGGGGATGATGACGACCTTCGACGGGTTCACGATCTTGGCCGTCTCGGCCATGAAGTGCACCCCGCAGAACAGGATGACCTCGGCGTCCTTGGCGTCGCGCGCGCGCTTCGCCAGTTCGAGCGAGTCGCCGAGGTGGTCGGCGAGGTCCTGGATGTCCGGGTCCTGGTAGTAGTGCGCGAGGATCACCGCCTTGCGCTCGCGCTTCAGCTTGTCGATCTCGGCGAACAGGTCGAGGCTCGGATCGACGGAGGACGACAGGGTCGGCATCCGGAGATCATGGGATGCCGGGTCGTGGCTGCAAGCCGGCGTTCGCGCCGCGGCTGGCTTCGTGACCCGGCGAGGCCGTGGAACGCCGCGGCAGCCCGGCCCTTGCCGCGGACTCGGTGGTCGGCATGGTCGCGTGTCGGCCTGCGGCACCATGCGGTGGGTGGTTCCGCAATGCGAGTCGCGGTGCGGGCTGCCGTGTGCGTCGACCGGCGACAGAACCGTTGCCCCAGGTTGCTTGCACTGTGGCCAGCCGACGCCAACCTACTCGCCCCCGCATGTCCGCACCGTCCCGCACGTTCGTCGCCCTGCTGCTCGGCGCTGCCCTGGCGTCGCCCCTCGTCGCCCAGAAACCCGCTGCGCCCGAGATGTGGCCGTGGGGCGTCGGTGCCGACGCCAACTCGTTCACGCGCCGCGACCTGTTCAACCTCGGCGCGCTCGGCGCCAAGGCCTGGGACGCCGACCTGCCCGAGCCGAGCCTCGAACGCAGCAGCGGCCAGCGGCGGTTCGAGAGCAGCGACGAGAAGGAAGGCGACCACGGACCCAAGCGCCTCGTCGTGCGCGCGCTGTTCGGCGGCGGGCCGGCGCAGAAGGCGGGGCTCGCGCTCGACGAAGTGATCGTCGGCGTCGACGGCCAGACGTTCGACGGCGGGTGCTTCGAGCCGCTGGCCAAGGCGCTGCAGCGCGCCGAGGCCGTCGACGGCAAGCTCGTGCTGCAGATCGAACGCGGCGGCAAGCCGAGCGACGTCGTCATCAAGCTGAAGAAGCTCGGCGCGCACGCGAGCACGCCGGAGCTCGGCCGCATGCGCCAGCAGCTGCTCGACGATGCGCTCGAGTTCCTGGCGCAGCGGCAGGTGGGCGGCGGCTTCCCGGAGACGCTCGGCGGCACCAACGGCGCCGTCGTGCAGACGTGCCTCGCCGGGCTCGCGTGGATCGGCGGCGGCAGTTCGCTGAGCAAGGGCAAGCACAAGACCAACCTCGCCAGCGCGCAGTCGTTCGTGCTGCGCGGCCTCGAAGCGCCCGATCGCATGCGCAGCGCCGGCGGCGCCAACTGGGACCAGACGACGTGGGGTTACGCGCACGCGGCGATCTTCCTCGGCGAACTGCAGCTCGCGTCGGGCCAGAAGAAGCCGAGCGCCGAGCTGCAGAAGATCGTCGACACGCTGTGCGTGCGGCAGGAGGTCTCCGGTGGCTACGGCCACGGTCCCGGCGGCAAGAACGCGCTCGGCTACGTCGAACTCAACATCCTCGCCGCCTACGTCGCCTGCGGCCTGAGCCTCGGCCAGCAGGCCGGCTGCAAGGTCGATGGTGCCGTGCTCGACAAGCTGTTCGGCTACTGCGAACAATCGGCGGGCGAAGACGGCGGCGTCGGCTACGCGACCGGCTCCGGCCAGAAGGGCCACGGCAACATCGGCCGCACCGCCGGCGCCTGGCTGGCAGCACTCGGCCTCGGCCGCGGCGAGCAGTCGTACACGAAGAAGATGGGCGACTACGTGCGCGCCCACATCGCCGAGGTGATGGGCGGCCACGCGTCGCTGCAGCAGCACATGCTGCTCGCCGGCCTCGCCGCCAGCACCGCCGGCAAGGACGCCGCCGCCGCCTACTGGGCGGGTGGCCTGCAGCGCGACCTGACGCTGGCGAGGGCACCCGACGGTTCGCTGCAGCCGCGGCCGTGGCACGAGAGCCTGCTGATGCAGAGCAACACCGACGTCAGCGTCGGCGAAGTGTGGACGACGGCGTCGTGGGCGATCGTGCTCGGCGCGCACGGCGATGCGGGCAAGGGCGGCTTCGCCGGCTGGTGCGCGCGCAAGGCAGCACCGGCGGCCAGCGGTGCGACGACCGGCGCGCGCTGAGCCTGTGCGGTGGCGCCGCGCCCTTCACCGGTCGGCGAGGGCGAGCGTGGCCGCGAGTTCTTCGTGCGCGTTCGCATGCGCCGACCACGGCACCACGGCGACGCGCGGCGACAGCGCCGCGACCTCGGCGTGGAAGCGCGGTTCGTTGGCGCGGCGGCGCACCAGCAGCGGATCGGTGACCGCGAGCGGCAGCAGGCTCTGGTTGATCACCCACGCGAACGGACGGATGCCGGCGCGCGCGAGGTCCTGCTGCAGCGCCGCCGCTTCGTGCACCGGCGTCGCCTCCGGCAGCGTCACCAGCAGCATGCGCGTGAACTCGGGGTCGCGCAGGTGCGCCGCCAGCGCACGCACTTCGTCGGGCACGGCGCCGCGGCTGCGCAGCACTTCGCGGTGGTAGGCGTCGGCGGCGTCGAGCAGCAGCAAGGTGTGGCCGGTCGGCGCGGTGTCGACGACGACGAAGCCGCCTTCGCCTTCGTGCACGACGCGGGCGAACGCGCGGAACACGGCGATCTCCTCGGTGCACGGGCTGCGCAGGTCCTCGGCCAGCAGCGCGCGGCCGGCGGCGTCGAGGCCGCTGG
>CANGSN010000311.1 GCA_947455805.1 Planctomycetota bacterium | reverse complement strand
GTTGACGAGGCTGCGCACGCCGTTGCTCAGCGTGATGCCGGCGTTGTTCTGGCCGTTCGGCAGCGTGTTCGGGCAGACCAGGCTGAACGCCTGCGCGTAGAACTGCGCACCCGCCGGAACACCGGCCGGGACGTTGAACGGCACCGAGTTCGTCGGCGTGTTGCCGATGTACGGGATCAGCACGTCGAGCGACGTGATGTGCAGGTTGCAGCCCGGGGCGTCGATGCCGTAGCCGGTCAGCACGTCCGTGCCCGGCAGGTCCTGGCCGAGGCTCAGCATCAGACCACCGAAGTGGAAGACGGTGGCCGGCGCTGGGCAGGCGAGCGGGATGTTGTTCAGGTTGTAGGTGACGGTCGAGCCCGACGACGGGGTCGAGACCGGCAGGCCGGTGATGCCCAGCGACATCGCCAGCGTGGCGCTCGCCGTCGTCTGCGGCAGGGTCGTGGCGAGGACCTGCGAACCAGCGTTCGCGACCGGGCCCGGCGCCTTGAAGCCGACGACGTAGCCCGACCCGAAGGTCGTGGTGGTGTTGCTGTCGACGGTGACGAACACCAGGCTGGCGTTGCCGGTGACCGTGTCGAACTGCCACTGCATCGTGCTCGGGTTCAGCAGCTCCGGCGAGGCGTAGCTCTCGACGCCGTCGAAGGTGATGCAGAAGGTGTTGCCGACCAGTTCGGTCTTGATCGCACCGCTGCCGACCTCCTCCGGGTTGAAGTCGTGCCAGGCATAGAAGCCCGTGCCCGCGGCGGCCGCGAACTCCGGACCGGTCGGCGAGAAGTCAGCGCCGTTGTTGCCCGTCGGGCCCAGGGTGACGACACCGTTCGACGCGACCTGCATCTGCGTCACGAGGCCTTGCGGCGTCGGGATGGCCGGCGTCGTGATCGTCTGCACACCGTCGTCGCCCGCGGTCAGCGACGTCGCACCGCCGCTCGGCGCGATGTAGGCCGTGGCGCCACCAGCGACCCACGTGCCGGTGTAGCCGCTGCCGGTGTTGGTGAACGTGAGGGCGTTGCCCTGCAGCGCCGCCGAAGCCAGCGCCGAGTCGGCGAAGGCCTCGTAGTAGCCGGTGGCCGGGATGTTGTAGCAGCCAGCGCCGTAGGTGTTGTTCGAAGCCGGCACGCACGGGGCAGCCGTCTGGCTGTAGCCGCCGCCGCTCGGAACGAACGACAGGCCGGTCGTCTGCAGGTCGATCGTGTTGGCCGCGAACTGCTGGAACATCAGGCGGGTCGCGCTGACGTTGCCGCCGACGCTCAGGTCGACGCCGGGCACCGCCGCGATCGCGCCGCCCTGCGAGATGCCGACGATGTTGGCGCCGGTCGTCTGCGCGGTGCCGCTGTAGAAGAACCGGATCTCACCGGTGTCGAACAGCTGCGCCTGGACCGTGAACACCGGCGTGGTGGTGCCGAAGTTGACGGCGTTCGCCCACGTGATCACGCACTTGCCCGGGATCGAGTTGTTGAGCCAGACGCCGCCGTTGTTGCCGACCGTCAGGTTCAGGTCGCGCCAGAACGGCGCGATACGCGGGGCGCCGCCAGCGACGCCGCGGAGGTTCGTCAACTGCGTCGCCGCGGAGGTCGTGTAGCCGCTCGCGGTGGCGCCGAGGACACCCGTGGCGGCATTCCACAGGAACGCGGCGCCATTGGTGTTCACCGTGACGTGCGTGTAGTTGGCGAACGTGCCGCCCATCGGGAACGTGATGTTCATCGGGTTCGCCGTCGTCGACGTCGGGAACGCCGAGTCGTCGCCGGTGCCGAGCAGCGTGCCGAAGTTCGACTCGAAGCACTGCGCCTGGACCGCGGCGACGAGTGCCACGGCGGAGAAGAGAGAAGCAAGGGTGCGATTCATGATCTGGTTGCGAGGTTGACAGACGAGGCAGGCGCTCGAGGCAGGAAAGTCCCCACAGGCGCACGCCAACTGCGGCGCGGGACTCTACCGCAAGGCTGCAATCAGGGAAGTGGCCATGAAGCCTCTGCGCATACGCCATTACGCAATGAGTGGCGACGCGCGCTGCCTCCTTGCCGAACGCGCGCGGAGCCCGGTGGAACTGACGCCGCGGCGGCCAGGCCGCCGCCTCGCCGCGCACCGGAACGATGCGCAGTGCCGACAGCGGCCCCCCGGTCGCGTAGCATCCGCCGCCGATGCACACACCCGCCCTCCCGCGCGAAGTCCTCGTCGGCACCGTCCCGTTCGGCAACGGCCGCCCGTTCGCCCTGATCGCCGGACCGTGCGTCATCGAGAGCCGCGACCACACGCTGCGCCACGCCGAAGCGCTGCGCACGATCTGCAGCAAGGCCGGCGTGCCGCTGGTGTTCAAGAGCAGCTTCGACAAGGCGAACCGCACCGCCGGCAGCGCCTTCCGCGGCCCCGGTCTCGACGAGGGACTTTCGATCCTGGCCACGGTGAAGCGCGAGCTCGGCCTGCCGGTGCTCACCGACGTGCACGCCGCCGACCAGTGCAGAGCCGCCGGCGAAGTCGTCGACTGCCTGCAGATCCCGGCGTTCCTCTGCCGGCAGACCGACCTGCTGCTGGCCGCCGCCGCCACCGGCCGCGTCGTCAACGTCAAGAAGGGCCAGTTCCTCGCCCCCGAGGACGTCGGCAACGTGCTCGGCAAGATCACGAAGAGCGGCAACCCGCACGCGATGATCACCGAGCGCGGCGTGTCGTTCGGCTACCGCACGCTGGTGGTCGACTTCACCGGCTTCCCGACGATGCGCGGCTTCGGCCAGCCGCTGGTGTTCGACGCCACGCACGCGGTGCAGCGGCCGGGTGGTGCCGGCACCTCGACCGGCGGCGACCGCAGCAAGGTCCCCTACCTCGCACGCGCCGCCGTCGCCTGCGGCGTCGACGGCCTGTTCATGGAGGTGCACGAGGATCCGGACCAAGCACCGAGCGACGGGCCGAACATGCTCCGCCTGCACGACCTGCCGGCGGTGCTCGACGAGCTGGTGCGCATCCAGCGCGCGCTGCGGCCGTGAGCTCGTCCCCCGACTTCGGCCAGCAGCGCGACTTCTACACGTTCGCGCCGGAGTCGCTCGCCCACGAACTGCCACAGTTCGCGATCGGTCGCGAAGTCGGCAAGGGCTCGATGGGCATCGTCTACGAAGCGACGATGCGCGCCACCGGCCGACGCATCGCGTTGAAGGTGCTGCCGCCGAGCCTGACCCGCAGCGACCGCGCCCTCGCGCGGTTCCAACGCGAAGGGCAGATCATGGCGCGCATCGCCCACCCCGACATCGTCGGATTCGTCGACCAGGGCATGCAGGGGTCGCTGTGCTGGTTCGCGATGGAGTTCGTCGACGGCGTGACGCTCGAGGAACGGCTGCGCATCGGCCCGCTGCCGGTGCAGAAGGCCTGCCGCATCACAGCACGCGTGGCGCGAGCGCTGCAGTACGCGCACGAGCACGGCGTCGTGCACCGCGACGTCAAGCCGGGCAACGTCATGCTGCGCAACCCCCCGGACGGCAAGCCGCGCAACCCCGAGGATCCGCGCATCGCCATCACCGACTTCGGCCTCGCGCGCGAGACCGGCACCGGTTCGATGACCGACAGCGGCGCCATCGTCGGCACCCCGATGTACATGGCGCCAGAAGTCGTGCTCGGCGGCAGCCAGGTCGCCGGCACGCTCGCCGACGTCTATTCGCTCGGCGCCACGCTCTACACGCTGGTCACCGGCGCGCCGCCGTTCGACGGGCCGACCGCGCAGAGCGTGCTGAAGGCGGTGCTGGACTCGTCGCCGCGGCCGCCGCGCCGCCTGCGCCGAGACCTGCCGGAAGCGGTCGCCGCCATGATCGGCAAGGCGATGGCGCGCGACCCGGCGCGTCGCTACGGCTCGGCCGACGAGTTCGCCGCCGACCTCGAACGCTTCGTGCGCGGGGAACGCGTGCAGGCGCGTTCTCCGGGCCTGCTGGCCCGCGGCTGGCGCGCGTGCGCCGAGCGCCCGCTGGTCAGTTCGCTGCTGCTGTGCGTGTCGGTCGCCACCGTCGGCGTGCTGCTGCTGCTGCGGCAGAACCACGACCGCCTGGTCGAACGCGACCTCGCCGCCGCCGAGCGATGGCTGGCACTCGCTGCCACCGAGCGCGACGAACTCGATCGCCCGCGCTCGCCGCTGGAGCGCCGCGAACAACTGCTCGAGGCCGTCGCCGCAGCCTCGGCGACGATCCGCCGCGCGCCGGAGCTGGCGGCGGCGTGGCTGGTGCGCGCGCGCGCCCACCAGCGACTGCACCAGCCCCCCGACGCGCTCGACGACCTCGATCGCGCCGAGGCTCTGCTCGCCGCCCCGACCGTCGAACTGCTGCAACTGCGCATCGACGTGCTGCGCACGCTCGGCGACGCCGACACCCAGCACCGCTTGCTGCAGGACCTCACCAGCCTGCTACGCCTCGACCCGACACCGCACACACGCGCGCTGGTGGCCGAGCAGCTGCTCGACTTCGCGGCCCAGGCGACCGGCAACGAACGCGCC
>CANGSN010000310.1 GCA_947455805.1 Planctomycetota bacterium | reverse complement strand
GTCCGCGGCAGCAAGCAGGCGCTGGCCCGGCACGCCGCCGACGTCGACGCCCTGCTCGCCAGCTACCACCTGCTGCAGGTCGACGGCGCGATGGTGCGCGCCGGCAGCGAGGCGCTCGCCCACCACTGCGGCGGCCAGGTCGACGGCAGCACCTACACGAACGTGCTGCACGACGTCGCGCTTTTCGGCCCCGACGGCTGGCGCTTGCAGCAGCGCACCGGCGGCGCCGCGTTCCGCGCGGTGTGGACCAGCCCCGGCGGCTCGACACTCTGGCTCAGCGGCCACCAGGTGCCACCCGGCATGCAGCACTGGTCGCGCGAAACCGCCGATGCGTGGCTCCGCCACCTGTGCACGCAGCAGCGGCTGACGGTCGTCGCCGGCAGCGAGGTCGCGTGGACCGACGACACCGAGACCGGCGTCGCCTGGCGCACGTTCGACGCGGAGACGAACGCCGGTGCGAGCGGCCCGCGCCACCGTGTGCGCGTGCTGCTGCGCAAGGACCTGCTGGTCGTCGCCACGGGCATCGGGCGCACGAGCGCCGACGACGAGGCGATCCGCGCGGCGCTGCCGACGCTGCGGCGGCGGTGACCGGGCAGGTGGCGTGGCCTCGCAGAGGCTGAGAGAGAATCCTCTCGAAGCCTCTGCGCGGCTGCGAACGCAGCCGCCAAACATGCTGCTGAGAGCCCGTGGCCTGATTTCTTCTCGGGCTCTCAGCCGCGCCCGGCTTCGTCGCGGCCGAGCCGCCGCAGCAGCGCGCGCGCCAGCGCCATCGCCGCCGCCGGCCGGTGGCGGAAGAACAGCGACGGCTCGACCAGTTCGAGTTCGGTCAGCACGCAGTCGCCGGCGTCCGTCCACAGGAAGTCGGCGCGGCCGTAGAGCAGCGGCGAACCGTCGGCGCCCGGGCACGGGCCTCCTTCCTGCTGCACCACCTGCATCGCCCGCTGCGCCAGTTCGCGCTCGCGCTGCGTCGGGTCGTAGATCTCGTCGCGCGCGCCGAAGTCGTCCTGCACGCGGTAGTCGCCGGCGACCGGGATCTTGCGCACGCAGTGCGTGATCTGGCCGTCGACGAAGATCGCCGACCACTCGCCGCGCACCAGCACCTGGCCGAGGAACGGCTGCAGCATCAGGTCCTCGTGCGGCAACAGGCGGTCGACGTGCGCCTGGGCTTCGGCGAAGCCCGACGCCGTCGCCGGGAAGCGCAGCGTCTCGCGCGCGGTCGAGCCGACGCACGGCTTCAGGAACGCTTCGCGGTAGCCGTTCTTCGCCACCAACCGGGCGACGTCGGCGCGGCTGCCGCGATCGAGCCACGTGGTCGGCGCCAGCGGCACGCCGGCGGCGCCGAGCTGCCGCAGGTAGTGCTTGTGCGTGTTCCAGGCCAGCACCGGCTTCGGGTTCCACAGCTGCGAGGTCGCCGCCACGTGCTCCGCCCACCGCCGGAAGGCAGGCAGCTTCTCCTGGTAGTCCCACGTCGTGCGCACCAGCACCGCGTCGTAGCGGGCCCAGTCGGCGCGCGGGTCGTCCCAGACCGGCTGCTCGAAGCCGACGCCGAGGTCGTGCAGGGCCCGGTGCAGATGGCGGTCGTCGACCTCCCAGGTCGGCAGGTCGGAACGGGTGGCGAGGGCCAGCAGCATCGCGGCCAGCATGCCGGTCGCCCTCGGCGGCGCAACGACGCGATCGAAGCAACGGCGCGCGCCGCGGGTGGCGCGCCCCGCCGAGCGACGTAGACTCCCGCCCCGTGAACATCCCCCCCGGCATGCAGCTCGCCTTCCACGGCAAGGTCGAAGACGTGCGCGAGATCGCCCGCCTGTTGACCAGCCACGGCCTGCCGAGTGCCACGGGCGCCATGCCCGGAGGCGGATGAGGCCCACACGCATGGCTCGCGGTCGCGAGCAAGGACGTGGCGAAGGCGCACGAACTGCGCCAGCAGCAGCTCGCCACGATGGCGCGGCGGCAGGGACTGCCCACCTGCGACCTGGTGCTCGACCTGTCGGCCGCGGAAACGCAGTGCCCGGCCTGCCGCGCACGCTTCCAGCCGGCCGGCCACGAACGCTGCCCGGCGTGCGGCCTGCGGTTTCCGCGATGAGCCGCGCCGTGGCGTCGCTGCTGCGGTTGCTGGCTGCCTCGACCATGGTCCTCGCCACCGCGACCGCGCAAGCGCCGCAGCCGGGCCTCGCCTGGGACGTGCCGATGCGCGGCGCGCACGTGTTCGATCGCCAGTCGCGCGTCGACGTCGGCCCACCGCCGAGCAAGCTGCGCGCCGACCTCGTCGTCGCCGGCGGCGACGACGCCGAGCCGTGCAACTGGCGCGTGCTCACCACCACCGCGGCGGCGCTGCCCGCCGACTGGCACAAACCGGCGTTCGACGATTCGGGCTGGGCCAGCGGTCGCGGCAAGTTCGAGCCGGAGGTCGATGCCGCCCGCGGCAAGCGCACCCGCTGGAACACCGAGGTGCTGTGCTTGCGCACGCGCGTCGACCTGCCGAAGAAACCGAAGGCACTGCAGTTCGTCGTCGACCACGACGACCACGTGCGCATCTGGCTGAACGGCAAGCTGCTGGTCGCCGACGACGGCTACGGCCGCGGCCGCCGCTTCCTGGTGTTCGGTCCCGAGCTCGACGCCTGGCAACGCGGCGACAACCTGCTGGCCGCGCAGTGCACGAACATCGGCGGCGCCCAGTACTTCGACCTGCAGCTGGTCGCGTTCACGACGCTGCCCGCCGGCGTGCGCGACGACGAAGGGCTGCGCAAGCTGCTGCGCGAGGACGACGAAGCCGCCGCGGCCGTGCGCCGCGAACTGTTCGGCGCGTTCCGCCCGCCGGCGCTCTTGCTGCACGGCGATCTCGACGCCCAAGGCCAGGCGATCAAGCAGCCGCCGTCGGACCTGCGCGAGCTGCTGTGGTTCGTCGCCATGGACCTGCGCGCGGGCGTGCTCGGCGGCACCGTGCAGCTCGACGCGCCGCGCATGTTCCGGTTCGGCGACCTGCAGCTGCGCGGCAAGGCCGACGCCGTCGACGCCGACGGCTGGCAGAACCTGCAGGTGGGCTGGAAGACGGCGAACGAACCGAACCTGCGCGGCGACAGCAAGCGCTGGGTCGAACGGCACGTGAAGTCGCAGGTCTGGTTCGCCACCGACGGCGAGCTGACCGTGCGCCGCCGGCTCGAAGGGAAGGGCCAGCGCGCGCGCGTCGTCGAGTTCGCCGGCAGCGCCAGCGGCCGCATCCGCCGCGGCAAGGACTGGAAGGAGCTGGCGGCGACGTTCGCGCAGCAGGAGCACTGGCGGCTTGCGAACACGCGCGACGGCCAGGACGCCGAGTTCCGCCAGCTGGTCGCCGATGCGCTCTTGCGCGGCACCACGCGTTTGCGCGAGCAGCTGAAGGACGCGACCGGCGGCAACCTCGCCGCGCAACCGGCCGACGGCGAGAACAGCTTCCACAGCGGCCGCCTGGCCATCGGGCTGCTGGCGCTGCTGAAGGGCGGCGTGCCGAAGGACGACGAGGTCGTCGTGCGCGGGCTCGACGAGCTGCGCAAGCGGCCGCTGATCGACACCTACTCGCTGGCGAACGCGATCATGGCGCTGGAGGCGCTCTACATCCCCGCCGACGAGGTCGCCGACCTGCGTTCGGGCGCGATCGACCGGCCGCGCCAGCGCACGCCGTCGGCGAGCGACAAGGCGCTGCTGCAGAAGTGGACCGAGCAGCTGCTGCGCAACGCCGACACGCGCACCGACCCCGCCTACCTGCTGCGCTTCAACTACACCGGCGGCCCGCGCTTCGACAACTCGGTGAACCAGTACGGACTGCTCGGCCTCTACTCGGCGCACCTGTGCGGCATCGAGGTGAAGGGCTCGCTGTGGGAAGCGGCGGCGAACCACCTGCTGCAGTGCCAGGGCACGGAAGGGCCGAAGGTCGACCTCGAGCTGATCGACTACCGCACCTACGCGCGCCGCCTCGCCGATCCCGACGCCGAGGTCACGTCGTCGCGTTCGCAGCAGAAGGCGAACGGCTGGAGCTACCACGAGATGAAGCAGGACGGCGACATGATGCCGGCGCGCGGCAGCATGGTGTGCGCTGGCCTGACCGGGCTCGCCATCTGCCAGGCGGCGATCGCCGACCAGCCGAACATGAAGCGGCCGAAGCTGCTCGCCGACGTCGGCCGCGCCCGCGGCGACGGGTTCGCCTGGCTCGCGCAGCACATGACGGCGCGCTTCCATCCCGGCGAGCTCGCGCACCAGCAGCAGTGGTTCTACTACTACCTCTACGGCCTCGAACGTGCTTCGCTGCTGTCGGGCGTGGCGCTGATCCAGAACCGCGACTGGTACTTCGAGGGCGCGATGGTGCTGGTGCTGGCGCAGCTGGCCGACGGCAACTGGCCGGGCGAACTCCGCTGGGACGCCGAAGTCGAACGCAACGCGATGGCGATCCTGTTCCTGAAGCGCAGCACCGCACCGGTGCTCACCGGCAAGTGAGCGCCG
>CANGSN010000309.1 GCA_947455805.1 Planctomycetota bacterium | reverse complement strand
TGGGCGAGGCGGTCGGGCTGGGGCCGGCGGGGGAGGGCATACGGAGCCGGGCCTGCCAGTGGCATCTGCGGCGGCATCTCCACCCCGAATGGCCGCGGACGCCCCGCGACCAGGCGCGGCAACGGCCCGCCGGCCCCTTGCCATCGGCGTCAGGGGCTGGTTGGCCCCTTGCGGTTGTTCGCCGGCTGCGGCGTCTCCTCGTAGCCGTCGATGTCGGCCGAGAAGCGGTTGCGGCCGTGGTCCTTGCTCGCGTAGAGCGCGCCGTCGGCGCGGTGCAGCAGGTCCTCGGCGCGGTCGCCGGGGCGGTGGCTGGTCAGGCCGATCGAGATCGTCATCGGCAGGCCGAGTGCCTGGCCGGCGGCCTCGATGGCGACGAACAGGCGGGCCGCCAGCACGGTGGCGTCGTCCGGCGCGGTTTCCGCCAGCACCACCAGGAACTCCTCGCCACCGAACCGGCAGATGACGTCGCTGCGGCGCAGCGTCTTGCGCAGCACGTCGGCGGTGGCACGCAGCGCGACGTCGCCCTGCAGGTGGCCGTAGGTGTCGTTCAGGTGCTTGAAGTGGTCGAGGTCGCACATCAGCACGGTCAGCGGCCAGTGCGTGCGCTCGGTGCGGGCCACTTCGCGCTCGAGCGCGGCGAGGCCCATGCGGCGGTTGTAGAGGCGCGTCAGCGGATCGATGACGGCGAACTTCTGCGCGCGCTGGCGGCGGCGCCGCAGCAGCAGGTTCTCGTTCAGCAGCGAGCCGGTCAGGCCGAGCGTCGTCGCCAGCTTGGAGTCGCGTTCGTGGTCGATCGGCGCCAGCGTCACCGAGCGGTCGAGGAGCAGGAACGCCGGCAGCGCGAACTCGCGGTTCAGCGGCACCGCCAGCAGTTCGTCGGTGCCGAGCGTGCCGAGCACGCCGTGGCGCTGGCCGAGCGCCGCCACCAGGTGTGCTGGGCGCTCCTCGCGCAGCGCCTTCGCCAGCGCTTCGGCCTCGGCCGGCAGCGGCACCAGCGTGTCGGCCTGCAGGCGGCGCGACGAGGCGTCGGCCTTGCTGCGCAGCACCAGCACGTTCGCGGCCGGATTCCAGCGCGCGTAGAAGGCGCGGTCGTAGGTGCCGTAGCGGACCGCCGCGGCGGTCAGCGCGGTGATGATGCCGCGGTAGCGTTCCGAACGCGTGCAGCCGAGCACGCTGAGCACGACTTCGTCGAGGCCGCCGCTGCGGTTGACCTGGAAGCGCGGGTCGGTGCGCAGCGGGCCGCCCTCCGAGTCCGGGATCGTCGGGTCGAGGCCGAACGTGCGCAGCGCGCCTTCGACGCGGCGGCGCACCCGTTGCGCGGCCAACAGGTCGGCCTTGTCGATGGCACCGAGTTCCTGGTGCTCGTCGTCGACCGCGTCCGGATCGTCGTCGCTGTCGCTGTCGTCTTCGCCGTCGCTCGGATGGCGGTAGTCGGCGAGCTCGGCCAGGCGTTCGCCGTCGCGTACGGTGGCGACCAGGCTGGCGAGCGCCGGCGGCCCCTGTTCGCCGTTGGCCAGCGCCAGCAGCGCTTGTGCGACCGGCGCCGGGAACTGCCAGTGCTCGATCCAATGGGCGGCCGGCGCGTGGCCAGCCTGCGGTTGGAACTGGGCTTCGATGGTGCGCAGCCAAACCGGCAGGTCGTGCAGCAGGCCGACCAGGTAGGCGGTGCCCGGGTCGACCGTGTTGGTGCGGCGCGCCAGGTCCTCGGCGGCGACGCCGGTGGCGATGGCATGGCGCCACAGAGTACGCAAGGACGAGGTGCCGGCGACCACGATCGGTTCGCCGTCGAACAGTCGCTGCGACAGCGCCTGGCCCAGGTTGCGCACGAGGCCCCGCACGCAGGTCGCCGGTTCGCTGCCGCGGAGCACCGGCGCGTTGGCGGCGCGCAGCCCGCGCAATACCGCCAGCGGATCGAGTCGCAGCAGCTGTTCGAGATCGTCGAGCCCGAGCTGCATCTCCAGCGCTACGCGCCGCCACCGCCGCTGCAGGTCGCGGATGGACAGCACCGACGGCATCGCCCGCAGGGGGTTGCCGAGGTCCGCATTGGGTGGAAACGCGCTCAACGGTCGGTTCTCCAGGCTTTGTTCGGCTCCGCACGCGGCGCCGCTCAAGGTGGCGCCACGCCGTCGGTGGCAGGGCGGCCTCGGTCCGCCTCGGCGCGGCTGGGCCGTCCGCAAGTCGCGGCGAAGGTCGGGGTTGTGCCCAGGTTCCGCGGATTGTGAAAAAAATGCCGCGGCTGGCCCGCCCTTCGCATCGTGGATGGTCGCCATGACCTGCTCCCCCTCGCAGATCGCTGGGCCGACCGCCCTCCCCGACGCCCGTGAGCGGATCCGCTCGCGCGCGCACCAGTTGCTCGAACGCCATCAGGTGGACGCGGTCTGGCGCCCGGCCGACGAGGCGCAGCAGGATGCAGGCTTGGCGACGGCGCTGATGGACCTGTTCCGGCGCAGCGCCGACACCGAGGTCTTCGACTGCCTGGTCGCCTGGGTCGGCCCGCAGCTGCACGCGCGGATCCGGTCGCGCCTGCGCGGGCTCGGCGGCATGTTCGACGCGCAGGAGATCCTGCAGGACACCATCGTCAACATCTACCGCTACCCGGACCGCTTCCTGGCCTCCCGTCCGGGCGCGTTCGCCGCCTGGTCGTCCACGATCGTCGACAACGCGATCCGCCGGCAGCTGCGCCGCTCGCGGCAGGGGTTGGACGTGGCGCTCAGTGCGCCCGAGGTGCTGCAGGAACAAGCCGACCGCGCCGTGCGCGAGCCGAGCCTCGCCGCCCAGGACACCGAAGAGTGTGCGGCCACGGCGAGCGCGTTCGCGCTGCTGCTGCAGTGCTACCTGCAAGCCTACCAGTCGCTGAGCGAGCGCGAACGCTTCGTGCTGCAGATGGTCGAGGTCCGGCAGATGCGCTACGCGGAGCTGGCGCTGGTGCTCGGCATCCGGCCGGAGGCGCTGAAGATGGTGGTGTTCCGCGCCAGGAAGCGCATCTTCGACCGCACCGCCGAACTGGTCGGCACCGTCGTGCCGCCCCCGGTCGTGGCGATGGCTCCGGCCAGGCCGCGGAGCTCGGCCGCGGTGGTCGGCCGCCAGCTCGGTCTGGCGCTGGCATAACGATCGCGTGACGTCCGCGTCGTCGCGGCCCGTTCGCCGTCTGCTTGCAACGGCCCGGGCCACGGCGATCCTTGCCGCATGGCCGAGACCGTCGATCGCCTGTTCGTCCACTGCAAGGAACTGGTCACGCTGACCGACGGGCCGGCGACACGCGCGCGCCGCGGCGAGGCGATGCTGGCCCTCGGCGTGATCGAGGATGGCGCCGTCGCCGTGCGCGACGGTCGCATCGTCGCCACCGGCCCGACCGACCGCATCGGCCGCGACTACCGCGCCGCCGTCGAACTCGACCTCGGCGGCCACGTCGTGCTGCCGGGCTTCGTCGACGCGCACACGCACCCGGTGTTCGCGCGCACGCGCGAGCACGAGTTCCACCTGCGCTGTGCCGGCGCCGACTACATGGCGATCGCCGCCGCCGGCGGCGGCATCCTGAGCTCGATGCGGGGGGTGCGCGAGATGCCGCTCGAGCAGCTGGTCGAACGCACCGAGCGTCACCTGTGGGGATTCGCCGCCCACGGCACGACCACCGTCGAGTGCAAGAGCGGCTACGGCCTGTCGCTCGCCGACGAGGAGAAGAGCCTGGTGGCGCTGCAGCAGGCGGCCTTGCGCGTGCCGGTGCAGACGAAGCGCACGTTCCTCGGGGCGCACGAGTTCCCGCCCGAGTACCGCCAGGATCGCGCTGCCTATGTGCGCCTCCTGTGCGAGGAGATGATCCCGCGCTGCAGTCGCCTCGCCGACTACTGCGACGTGTTCGCCGAGCCCGGCGTGTTCGACCGCGAACAGAGCGAACGCGTGCTCGCCGCGGCGCGCCAGCACGGCATGCGGCTGCGCCTGCACGCCGACGAGATCCAGCCGATGGGCGGGGCGGAGCTGGCGGTGCAGCTCGGCGCCGATTCCGCCGACCACCTCGGCCGCATCTCCGACGCCGGCATCGCCGCGATCGCCCAGAGCGACACCGTGGGCATCCTGCTGCCGGGCACGATCCTGTTCCTGGCGAAGCCGCACTACGCGCCGGCGCGGCGCATGATCGACGCCGGCTGTGCCGTCGCCATCGCCACCGACTTCAACCCAGGCTCGTGCTACACGCAGTCGATGACGCTGATCATGACCCTCGCCTGCGCGCAGATGAAAATGCGGGCCGAGGAGGTGATCACGGCGGCGACGATCAACCCGGCGTTCTCGCTGCAGCTCGACGGCGAGGTCGGCACGCTACATCCGGGCAAACGCGCCGACCTGTGCGTGCTCGACATCCCGAGCTGGCGCGCCGTCGGTTACGCGTTCGGCGGCAACCCGGTGGTGATGACGGTGAAGAACGGCGAGCCGATCGTCGCCAACGTCACCGAGCACCGCCCGGATTGGGGTGAGGTCGGCCGCCGCC
>CANGSN010000308.1 GCA_947455805.1 Planctomycetota bacterium | reverse complement strand
CGTCCCACGCCTGCCCGGCGCCGACGCGCGAGCCCGCCGCCACGTAGCTCAGCGGCTGCACGAGCGCGCCGGCTCCCACTTCGACGTCGGCACCGCAGCCAGCGCGCGTCGCGAATGTCGCGCCAGCGCCGATGCGCACCGGCCCCAGTACGAGATGGCCGGCGTCGAGCTCGGCGACACCGAGGTGCACTTCGCGGCCGAGCGTCACGTCGTCGCCGATCTCGAGCAGGTCCCAGCCGCCGCTCAGCACGTCGACGCCGCGGTGGATGTGCACGCGCTTGCCGATGCGCGCGCCGAGGGCCCGCAGCGCCATGCTCTTCGCTTCGGTGCCTTCGAACAGCGTCCACGGCACCAGGCGCACGAGGCGCACGACCAGCCAGTGGCGCAGGTGCAGGCCGCTCCACGCTGGCGTGCGCACCGCGCGGTAACGACCGATCAGCAGCTCCTTGCCGATCACCGCCACCCACAACGCGACCCATGCGTAGCTGAAGAAGCCGAGCGCCGCGAGCCACGGGCCGATCAGCAGCAGCTCGGTCAGCGTGAAGGTCGCCAGCAGTGCGGGGGCGATGACGAAGCCGAGCACGTAGGTCGCCGACGACACGACCAGCAGCAGCGCCAGCAGGAACGCAACCTGCACGACGGTCGCCAGCATCGGGCGCGACCGGCCCTCGACCCGCCCTTCGTCGCGCACCTGGACGGTGGCCGCCGGTGCCTCGGCGCGTGCCCGCAGCGTCGCCGCGAGTGCGCCGAGCGTGCGGCCTTCGTAGACGTCGCGCACGGTGAACGCTTCGCCGCCCGGCTGCTTGCGCAGCCGCGACACCAGCAGCGCAGCGCGCAGCGAGTCGCCACCGAGCGCGAAGAAGTCGCTGCCGGCGTGCAGGCGCTCGATCGGCAGGCGCAGCACCGCTGCCAGTTCGTGCCACAGCCGCTGCGCCAGCGGATCGCTCGGCAAGGCCGCATCACCGACCGGCCCGTCGACGTTCTCGTTCGCGACGTCGTCGGCTGGGGCAGCCAACACCGGCAGCTTCTTGCGGTCGAGCTTGCCACCGACGGTGCGCGGCAGCTCCCTGCACAGCCCGAAGCGCTGCGGCACGCAGTAGGCGGGCAACACCGCGCGCACCGCGGCCGCCAGCGCGGCGAAGTCGGGCAGCGCCTCGGCGTCGGCGGGCACCACGTGCGCCGCGATCAAGCGCGCCGGCTCGTCGCCTTGTGCGCAGCAGGCGACCTCGCGCACCGCCGGATCGCGCGCCAGCACGGATTCGATCGCTTCGAGCTCGATGCGGTAGCCGCGCACCTTGATCTGCGCGTCGATGCGGCCGTGGTAGGAGATCTCGCCGTCGGGCTGGCGCACGACGAGGTCGCCGGTGCGGTAGACGCGGCCGATTCCGGGCAGCTCGGGGAACTTCGCGGCGGTGAGCTCCGGCTGGTTCAGGTAGCCGCGCGCGAGCCCGGGGCCGGCGAGGCAAAGCTCGCCCGCCTCGCCGTCGGCGACCGGCTGCAGTCGTTCGTCGAGCACGAACGCACGATGCGGCGGCACCGGCGTGCCGATCGTCACCGGCCGCCCCGGTTGCACGCGGCCGCGCACGACCGTCACCGTGCACTCGGTCGGCCCGTAGCCGTTCTCGAGCCACAGTTCGCGCCCCCAAAGGTCGGCGAGGTCCGCGGTCAGCGGTTCGCCACCGACGTAGCACAAGCGCAGCCGCGGCAGCTCGCGGCGCGGCTCGGCGAGGTCCATCGCGCGCAGCAGCGTCGGCGGCGGACAGAACACCGTCGCCTCCTCAGCGCGCAGCCACGGCACCAGGTCGGGCCCGGCGCGCACCATCTCGTCGTCGAGCACGAGCATCGTGGCGCCGCTCGCCAGCGCCAGCCACGACTCCTCGATCGACGAGTCGTAGGCCGGCGAACTGCCCTGCACGACGCGATCCTCGGGCCCGATGCGGAAGCGCTGCACGCCCTGCGTGATCAGGTTGACGACGCCGGCGTGTTCGATCAGCACCGCCTTCGGCGCCCCGGTCGTTCCCGACGTGTAGATCGCGTAGGCGAGCGAACGCGGCGTCGACCACGGCGGCGGCTGTGGCAGCACCGCGTCGGCACGCACCGCCGGCACGTCGCGCGGAACGGTCAGCACCGGCACGCCGAGCCCGGCGAAGTGCGCCTCGCCGTCGGCGTCGGTGACGATCGCCACCGCCTTCGCGTCGCGCACGACGTGCTGCAGGTGCGCGCACGGGAAGCTGGGGTCGAGGCATACGTGCGCCGCGCCGGCCAGCAGCACGCCGAGCTGCACCGCCGGCAGCCACGCGGTGCCGCGCGGCAGGAAGACGACGACGAACGCTTCGCCCTGCACACGCTCGGCCAGCGCCGTGCGCACCGACGCCGCCATCGCCGCCAGTTCGCGGTAGGTCACCCGTTGGCGCTGCGGCCGCTGCCGACCGGGCGGCACGTCGACGGCCACCCGTTCGCCGTGCTGCGCCACCGCCGCCGCGAACAGGTCCCAGAGCCGCATGCGCGATCGCTCAGGACGCGGCGCTGTCGTGCACCGCCAGCGTCAGTAGGTGCGGCGCGGTCAAGGCACCGAGCTGCGCGCGCGCCTTCGCCGACAGGTGGCGGTAGCCGCGGATCATGCGGCGGCAGTTGCGGCTGCCGCACTCGCACGAGAACGGCGTCGCCATGTCCCACTCGGTCGACTCGTAGTCGAACGTGAGCTCGTCGCCGCGCCGGATCGCGCGCCGCGCCACGAACGTCTTGCCGCGCACCATCGTGTTCGGGTCGCACGAGTGGTTCAGGAAGCGCCACTCGGGATAGCCACCGACGGCGTCCGGCTGCGGCTCCGCGTCGACGTGCAGGCTCGGTGCGAGCTGCAGCGTGTAGCGCGTCGGCACGCGCACTTCGCGGCCGGTGATGGCGACGACGAGGTCGCCGGGGGCGAAGTCGCGCGCTGCCATGGCAGCGAGCTGACCACGAAGAGGTTGGACGAGTACGTCGGGACCGTGACGCGAAGCGATCGAGTGTGGCATGAAACCGCGCAGTAACGGCGCATGGCACCGCACATCCACGTCGACCGCAACCAGTTTCTTGCGATCACTTGATGACGAAGCATGCATGCGAGCACGCGTGATGGTGATCGCGAACGCATCGCGACACGCACGAGCAAGCACGAACACGCTCGTCGTTCGCGCCATCCGCATGCTGTTCGCAGCGAAGCCATGCACTCGGTGATCGCGTTGCCGATCGAGTGCACCGCGGTTCTCGAAGGACTGCAGAACGCAGCGAACCTGCCGTTCGCCAACGGCACGTCGCTGGTGATGGTCGGCGACGACGCCACCGACATGGCCGTTCCGGTTGGTGCATCGATCACGCGGCTCGGCTTCGGTCGGGTCGCGACGCTGACCACGATGGATGCGGGCCGCTACCTGCAGCTCGAGGTCCGCATGGGCTGCACGACGAACAGCGCGACGGCGACGGCGAACACGGTCGACGCGAACTACGACGACGCCTCCACCACCGTCTTCGGCCCGGCCAACACCACCGTCGTGCTCGCCATCACCGTCGACAGCCAACGGGTCGCGCCCTACGCGCTCGACCCGGTCTTCGTCGGCATCGCACCCACCTGCCGCGGCCAGCTGGCCCCGCTCGACCTCGTGCTGGCGACCGTGACCACCTCCAGCAGCGGCGGCTTCCCGCTCGGCCACACCGTTCCCAACGTGCTGGCGCTCAACGACCTGTGGCTGAGCCACCAGGCGCTGCCGCTGGCCGCGCTCGCCCCGGGCGGCATCGTGGTGTCGAACGGCGTGCAGGTGCAGGTCGGCATCCGCCCGCGCACGACGGTGATCGCGGCGCAGGGGCCGCCGACGGTGGCGACGGGCACGCGGAACGGGAGCTACGCGCCGGTGGCGTTCTTCGGCTGGCAGTGAGCGGCCTTCATGCCCACTGCGGGCGCACACCGTTCGCGAACAGCACCAACGGAATGCCGCGAGTGACCGTGACCACGATGACGCCCGCGAGCGCAGACAGAGACGAGGGGACGTAGCCCCACCGGCGCTGGAAGCCGGCACCGAAATCCCTCGCGACAGCTGTGCCACCCGCGACGCAAGTCATGACCACCAGGAGCGCGAACAGCACGAAGCCGACGAGCGATCCGTCCAGCGCGAACAGCCCGGTGACCAGCAGAAGCAAGCAGCGCAGCGCAGCGCCGACCTTCAGACCCGCCAGGTGGCTCGGGCCGCGAACGGTGTCGGACGCCACGGCTCGCTGGAGCCTCCGCATCGAGGCAGACACCTCGAGGTAGAGGATCCAGAGCAGGGCGAAGCAAGCGAGCGTCTCCGGCATTGGCTTCAGGCTAACCCAAGTTCCGCAGTTCAAGGCTTCGTAGCGTTGGAAAACAACGAGTTGCGATCATCGGTTGGCACTACACGGCGGCCCCCGCGACGCCCTGCGGGATCGCCAGTCGCTTCGGCAGTTCGATGCCGAGCCGATCGAGCAGGAGCGCCTG
>CANGSN010000307.1 GCA_947455805.1 Planctomycetota bacterium | reverse complement strand
GGTGCCGTGCGGGCCCGGCGACACCGTCGTCGACCTGTGCGCGGCGCCCGGCACGAAGACCACGGCGCTGGCCGAACGCGTGCGCCCCGGTGGCCGCGTGATCGCCTACGACCCCGACTCGCTGCGGCGGCTGCGCATCGTCGACAACGTCACCCGGCTGCGGCTTTCGGACGTCGTCACCGTCGTCGCCGACCCCGTGCATCTGCCGCCGGCGGACGCGGTGCTGGCCGACGTGCCGTGCAGCAACACCGGCGTGCTGGGCCGCCGCGTCGAGGTGCGTTCGCGGCTGCTGCCGGAGACGTTCGTCGAGCTGGCCGAGCTGCAGCGCAAACTGCTCCGGCAAGCCATCGCGCTGTGCAAGCCGGGCGGCACCGTCGTCTACTCGACCTGTTCGATCGACCGCGAGGAGAACGACGACGTCGTCGCCGCGGTGCTGGCCGATCCGGCCACGCCGCCATGCGAACGGCTGGGCAGCCGCCTGACGCTGCCGACCGCCGGGGTCGCCGACGGCGGCTTCCACGCCACGCTGCGCCGGCGCGGCTAGCCGTTCGCCCGAGCGCCCGTGGGCTTCCGGCTCCAGCCGAACGCGGATAGAACGCGCCGCCTCCCATGTCCTCCCGCACCCCTCCGCGTCCGCGCTCCGGCGGCCGTGCCCCGCTGCCGGTCCGTTCGGCTCCCAAGTCCAACCCGATGCCGCTGATCCTCGGCGGCGTCGGCCTGTTGGTCGTCGTCATCCTGCTGGTCGTCATGAGCCAGAGCGGCAAGAAGCCGGCTGCGACGCCGACGCCGACCCCGACCCCGGCCGCCCAGCCGAAGGCCCCGCACCAGTCGGCGCCAACCCAGGTTGCGGCGGGTGCTGCCAAGGCCGGCAAGACGCCGACCAAGCCGGCGCCGGCCCTGACCCAGGACATGCTGCAGAAGGCGGCCAGTCTGCTCGACGAAGCCAAGGCGCTGTCCAACGAGGGCGTGAAGGTGCGCAACGCGGGCGACAGCGCCGGGGCGCGCACCAAGCAGTCGCAGGCCAAGGACAAGATCGACGAGGTCAAGGCACTGCTGGCTGCACCGCTGCGCTGGCAGGAGGAAGCCGATCTCGAGGACTGGGCCATGCCGGCCATCTACTCGTCGCTCGGCAAGCTCTACAACGAGGTCAGTTCGCTCGAGAAGAAGGTCCGCATGAGCGGCGGCACCTGAGGCAACGGATCCCTTCCGATGCTGCTCGGCTACCAGACCAACAGCCTGCAGAACCACCGGCTGGCCGACGCCCTGCGCCTGCTGGCCGAGCACGGCTACCGGTCGGTGGCGATCACGCCGGACACCTGCCACCTCGACCCGGAGCGAACCAGCGACGCCGAGCTCGACGCGGTCGCCCGCCTGCTGCGCGAGCTCGACCTGGTGCCGGTGATGGAGACCGGCGCCCGCTTCCTGCTCGACCCGCGGCAGAAGCACGAGCCGACGCTGATGACCGTCGAGGCGGCGGCGCGGGCGCGGCGGCTCGAGTTCTACGGGCGGGTGGCGGCGATGGGGGCGCGGCTCGGCGCGCGGGTCGTGTCGTTCTGGACCGGCATCGATCGTTCGCCCGGACCGGGCAGCTTCGAACGCGTGGTGGCCGGCGTGCGCGCGACCTGCGAACGCATCCGCGCCGCGGGCCTCGTGCCTTCGCTCGAGCCGGAGCCGGGCATGGCGGTCGCGACCGTCGCCGACTGGCATCGCGTGCGCGCTGCACTCGGGGCCGAGGCACCGCGGCTGACGCTCGATATCGGCCATCTTTACGCCGAATGGGAAGGCGATCCGGCCGCCGTCGTGGCCGCGTCGGTGCCGCACCTTGCCCAGGTCCACCTCGAGGACATGCGCCGCGGAGTGCACGAGCATCTGCTGCCGGGCACCGGTGAAGTCGACTTCGCTGGGGTTCTAAGCGCACTGGAGAACGGCGCTTACGCCGGCCCGGTGTGCTTCGAGCTGTCGCGCTCCAGCCACCAGGCGCCGACCGCGGTCGGCATCTGTCGCGAGCTGTGGCAGCGCTGTGTCGGTCCTTCGCGCCGTTGACCGGTCCTGCCGGACGTCTACTGTTCCGCCCTTCGCCGGTGCCTGCGGCTGGCCCTCTCCCACACCTACCTGCATGCGACTCTGCCCGACCGTCGAAGGCTCCACCTCCCCGCTGATCACCCACCGGATCGGCGCCGACGTGTGCCAGACGCGCCAGTGCGCGAACTACCACAAGTGCCACCGCTGCATCTACCGCGGCAAGTCGGCCAGCTGGGAGCCCGAGACGCCGCCGCTGGCGATGGTCAACGTCCACGCTGCCGAAGAGCCCGAGACCGCCGATGTGAAGCGCATCGACGTGACGATGACCTCGAAGGTGCCGGCGAAGTCCGGCAAGGGCGACAAGGTCGCCAAGCCCGCCGGCAAGGTGGCCGCGAAGACGGCCGCGGCCAAGGCCGCCGAAGCGGCGATGTGATCCTGCTGGCCGCGCCTGGGCTCGACGCTTCGCGTCGCCGCGCGGCTCAGCCCTGGTAGGTCGCCAGCAGCTGCCGAAGCGCCTTCTCGGCATCGGCGTAGCGGGTCCGCAGTTGGGGCGCCAGCCGCCGCGACTCCTCGAGCTGGTGGTTGCGCGTCGACTGCTGCAGGCTTTCGCAGGTGTCCTGCAGCAGCCTGGCGCCGAGGTTGCCGGACGAGCCCTTCAGCGAGTGCGCCGCACGTTCGGCCTTCTCGAAGTCGCCGGTCAGCAGCCCCTCGGAAACGGCCGCCACCTTGGCCGGGCCGTCGTCCAGGAACATATGGATCAGGTCCAGCAGCAGTTCCGGATCGCCGTCGTCCGAGATCGACAACAGCTCCTCTACCACGCTCATGTCCAGGACTGGTTGCATGCTCCTCCGGTGCGGAGCATGGATCGGCCTTCGTCCCGGCGAACTTGACGGCCGAACGGCGGCTCAGCCCTGGACCGCGCGGCGGACCTCGTCGTCGGTCAGCAGGCGCTTGCTCGACTTGCCCGCGGCAAGGACGCGTTGCACCCGCTCCTCGGTCGGCTCGATGCCCATGCGCTCGAGCACGAAGCTCGCGTTCGACTTGCCCGCCATCGGGCCGACGGCGATGCGCTGTTCGAGGCCGACCATGCCCGCCGGCACGCCGGAGTAGACCGCGTCGGCGAGCTCGACGTCGCCCTTGCGGAAGGCCTTGATGACCGCCGCGGCGTGCACGCCGGTGCCGGTCTCGAACGCGTCCGTGCCGAGCACGGGGTAGTTGTGCGGGATCGTCACGTCCAGCGCCTTGGCGGCGGCGGCGACGTACTGCGGCAGCGTGCTCAGGTCGTTGTCGATCCAGCCGAGCAGGCGGCAGTTGACCAGCAGCAGGTCCATCGGCGCGTTGCCGGCGCGTTCGCCGACGCCGAGCGCGGTGCCGTGCACGCGGTCGGCGCCGGCCTCGATCGCCGCCAGGCAGTTGGCGATGCCGAGGTCGCGGTCGCGGTGGCCGTGCCAGTCGACGCCGAGCGTCTTGTCGTGCTGGTCGGCGAGCTCGCGGACGAACTTCACCACCGCGCGCGTGCCCTGCGGCGTGGCGTGGCCGACGGTGTCGCAGACGCACAGGCGGCGAGCGCCGAGTTCGATCGCGGTCGAGTAGAGCGCCTTCACCGTCTCCGGCCGCGCCCGGGTCGTGTCCTCGGTCACGTACATCACCGGCAGGTTGTGCTGCCGCGCGAACGTCAGCGCTTCGCGCGTGTTCTGCAGCATGCGATCGAGCGTCCAGTCCTCGGCGTACTGGCGGATGTAGCTGCTGCCGATGAAGGCGCAGACCTCGATCGGGATGCCCGCCTTCTGCGTCATCTCGACGACCGGCTCGATGTCGGTGACGACCGTGCGGCAGGCGACGTTGGCGCCGATGCGCAGCCGCTTGTCGGCGATGTGCTGCGCCAGCTTCAGGATGTCCTCGCGCGGGCGGCCGCCGGCACCCGGCAGGCCGAGGTTGGCGGTCTGGATGCCGAGCTTGTCCATGTGCTCGAGCAGTTCGATCTTCTGCTCGAGCCGCGGGTCGCTGACCGCCGGCGATTGCAGGCCGTCGCGCAGCGTCTCGTCGTCGAACTGCAGCGGGCGGGTCGGGCGGAACGTGCCGCCGGTGGTGTTCCAGTCGTGGATGAGGTCCGCGATGCGCGTCATGGGGCGAAGAGTATGCCGCGGGCGCCGCCGGACGCCGAGGGGACGTGTGACTCGTGCCGCGAGGGGTGGCCCTGGGCGGTCAGACCAGGGTCTGCAGCAGACGCGCAGCGGGGGCGACCCGGATGCCCTCCGGGGTCACGTGGTCCTTCGTACCGCGCAGCGAGACTTGCCAGGCCGCGGCGGTCGGGAAGCGTTCGTGCAGGTAGCGCAGGCTCTTGTCGAGTTGGTCGTCACCGAGTTTGCACTCGACCATCATCACGGGCCGTTTGCCGTCGCAGACGACGAAGTCGACTTCGCGCCCGTCGGTGTCGCGGAAGTAGCGCAGTTCGAGCGGCAGCCCTT
>CANGSN010000306.1 GCA_947455805.1 Planctomycetota bacterium | reverse complement strand
CCTGGGCGGCCGCGGCGGGTGCTGCGGGCGTGGCCGGCGCCGCGGGGGCGGCCGGGGTCGGGGTCTGGGCCGCGATGGCGGCGGCGAAGGTCAGGACGGGGAGGAGTCGGAAGGCGCGCATCGGTTGGGTTCGCAGGTCGCGGGTAGGAAGGGCGGGGAGGTTAGCCCCTTTCGCGGTGGGGCACCAAGGGGCCGCAGGGCTGCCGGGGGTGCAGCTGGTTTGCGCAGGCGGGAAGTGCCGATGCAGGGGTGGTGCAGGGCGGTGCTTGACAAGCCGGGGCTCGGCGAGCGACCCTTCCCGCACTCGTCCGGCCGCCGCATCTCCCATGCGCGGGGGCCACACATCCGGGAACTGCCATGCGTCTGGATCCAGTGCTCCTTGCTGCCCCGAATGCACCGCCGGCCCTCATGCCGACGCGGCGTGCGTTCGTGCTGGGCGGTGCCATGTTCACCACCGGCCTCTCGTTGGGGGGTGCCTGCGGCTATGCGATCGGGTCGCGGCGTGCGGAGGAGCCGGGTGAGCAGAAGGAGGAGGAGCAGGCATCCTCCGGGGATGCGGACTTGGACGAGCTGCGGCGGTTGGCGGTCAAGGCTCCGATCGAGGAGCTGGTGAAGCACCGAGCCACCTTCCTGATGTACATCTCGCGAACCTACAGGCGGGATTCAATCCTGTGGCGTGGCGTTGACCGACTCGTCGACGAGGTCTTGAACAACGATCGCTTCCCAGAGAGGGCGATGGCTGCTCAGACCCTCGCGCAGGTGATTGATCTCAGCGATCCAGGCGTAGCCGAGTCCTTGCGCAAGCGGATAACTCAGTTGAGGAAGATTCGGTGATTCAGAACGGCGAGGGCATTCGTGTTCCGGCGATCGTTGCGCCCGGCGGAACCATGATTGTCAACGTCGGTCCGAACGACGCCACCGTCGAAGTGAGTGTTGCTGGATCAGAGCAAACCACCAGCCACACCGTTCCGGCGAACAAGGACGTCGCCATTCCCGTCCCCTCAGTTCCTGGGGGAACGGTTCTGTTCGTGACAGTCGGAAAGGGACTTCGCGCGCGAACTATCGAAGTCTTGGTTGTGTCGCTCGCCAACTGAAGGTGTCAGACAAAGGTGTGCCCATGAAGCTCAGTGTGACCAGCTGTGTTGGTTTTGCTATCCTCTGCGGAGCGGAGGCCCTGCAAGCCCAGCAGTCCCTCGTCGCCCCTGCCGCATACGCCTCGACCGACGCCATCGCCTACGAATGGGTCGCCGGCGCGAGCCGCCCCCTTCGCCAGCAAACGCTGATCGGCGCGAGCCACCTGGCGACGATGGTGGGTCATACGATCACGTCCATCGAGCTGCGTCGGAACGCCGCGAACGAGACCTACGCCGGCGGCACCGCGCACCTCACAGTGACCCTGTCGATCGCCCCGCACGCGCCGATCGAAGGCTCGAACGCCTTCGCCGCCAACATCGGCACCGCCGTCGCGCAGGTCTTCGACGGCGACGTCACGTTGCCGCTGTCGCCGCCGCCGACGAGCACGACCGCCGACTGGTCGACCGACAAGGTGATCCGCATCGAGCTCGACACGCCGTACACCTATCTCGGCGGCACGCTCTGCGTCGACGTCGTCGGCCAGCCGATCCCCGGCCAGAACGCGAACTGGTGGATGGCCGACGCGGTGTTCGACGACGTGCCCGGCACGACCACCAACCTCGGCGGCGGCTGCGGCAGCTACGGCGGCCCGCAGCGCGAATGGGCGGGCGTCGCGAGCCGCACCCTGGTGCCCGGTGGCTATGCGCGCTTCTTCGCGTTCGGCCCGCCCAACGGTCTCGGCCTGGTCGTGTTCGGCCAGCGCAATCCGACGCCGGTGCCGATGTGGCTGCTCGGCCTGCCGTCGCCGCAGGACTGCCAGCTGCACCTGCTGACCGTCGACCTGCTCGCACCGGCGATCTTCGAGCCGGAGAACGAGCCCGGCCTGCTGTCGCGCGGCGGCGTCGCCGAGGTGCGCTTCAAGCTGCCGAACCTGCCGCAGGTGCTCGGCCTCGGCATGACGACCCAGTGGCTCGAGTGGTCGCAGTTCGCCACCAGCAACGCGATCGAGTGGAGCGTGGCGACGGCGCCGGCAACGCTCGACATGGCGCTGCTCGAAGGCCACCCGCAGTCGCCGACCGGCGAGCTCAGTGTGCACCTCGCCCAGGTGATGCGCTTCCAGTTCCAGTGAGCCGCGCGCACCGCGCGCCAGCTCACCGCCGCCGCAGTTCGTCGAACTCCGGCCGCCCCGCCAGATCGTCGAAGCGCGGGTCCAGCGCCGCATCCTTGCGCACCTCCTGCTGGTCGAGCGCCAGCGTGAGCCGCAGCACGACAACCGCCACCAGCCGTTCGCGTTCGCCGGGATCCTGCAGCTGCGAGCGCGCCTGCTGCAGCAGGCAGGCGGTGAGGTAGTTGGCCCCGCCGTTGTCGCCGATGCGGCGCAGGAACGCTTGGACCACCGCCGCGGCAGCGCCCGGCTGCTGCTGGGCGAGCAGGCACTCGGCCTGCTGCGAGACGAGGTTGCGCCAGCGGTCGGGCGACAGGTCCGGCAGCGTCCCCGCCAGTTCCTGCGCCTCGTCGAGCCAGCGCTTCTGCTCGGCGAACTGGCGCTGCGCACCGAGGTTGTCGGCGAGGAACAGACGGAGGTCGAAGTCGCGCAGCCGCGACTTCCAGACGGAGAAGCCCGTGCCCTGCGGGGCGCGCCGCTTGGCCGCTGCGACGTCGCCGCGGTTCGTGACGATCTCGCGCAGCGTCGTCACCACGTGCGCGCGCCAGTCCGGCAGCTCGGGGCGGTCCTCGAGGTCGTGCATGACTTGCGCCAGCAGCAGGCAGCCCTGCTCCTGGCAGTCCTTGCCGAGGTCTTCGCGCTGGCTCATCGCCAGCGCGAAGCGCGCCGCGCCGTCCGGGTCGCCCGATTGCTGCAGCACGAGGGCCGTGCGCGCATAGACCGTCGCCGCCAGTTCGCGCACCTTGCGATCGAGCGCGTCGAGGGCGAGGCCGCGTTCGATGAAGCCGATCGCGGCACGGCCGGCGGCCACGGCGGCGGGAGCGTCGCCGGCGAGCGAACGCGCCTGCAGCAGGCCGCTGCAGGCGGTCGCTGCGAGGTAGAGCAGATCGCCGTGCTGTGGGGCTTCGGCGAGGCGGGTGACGACGACGTCGCGGATGCTCGCATACTCGCGCGCGGCGTCGTCGTAGCGCTGTTCCTGCAGGGCCAGCTGGCCGAGTGCGCTCTGCGCCGCCGCGAACGTCGCCAGCACGTCGACGTCGTCGCCGTGGTCGCGCAGCAGTGCCGATGCCAGGTCCTTCGCTGCCGCCATCGACGCACGGGCGGCGGCGAGATCGTCGGCGTCGTGGCTCTGCCGCTGCCAGCGCTGCAGCTCGATGCTGGCGGCAGTCAGCATCGAACGGGCGCAGCGCATCGCGAACCGGTGGTTCTGTGGCTCGCGGCCGAGCAGCTCGCGGCGCAAGGTGACGGCGCGGCGGATCGGCACCAGCGCGTCGTCGAGTCGGTTCTCCTCCTCGGCGATCTGCGCGAGGAAGTGCAGGCCGGCGGCCAACCGGTCCTGGTGGGCCAGCACGTCCGGGTGCTCCTGCACCAGCTGCTCGTTGCGGTCGTTGCTGCGCTGCTGCGCCGCGATCGCCTCGGCGCGTTGCCCGAGGCGGTAGTGCATGCCCGCCAGCTCGTCCTGCACGCGGGCGACCAGTTCGCGCCCGCGCACGCTGGGGTCGTCGGGGCGCTTCGCCAGTTCCGCGGCTGCGGCCCGCAGTTCGTCGGCCGCCTCGGCGACCTGCTTGCCTCGGGACAGCACCTGGGCCAGCGCCATGCGACAGCGGGCGCGGTCGTATTCGCCATCGGGCGACAGCGGCTCGGCGCGAGCGAACGCGGCGAGCGCGCGCCGGTGGTGTTCGAGCGCTTCGGCAACGTCGCTGCACTCGTTGGCGAGGTTGCCCTCGAGCCGCGCCTCCTGCAGGTCGACGTTCATCACCACCGGCTGCAGCGTGCGCAGCGTCTGCAGCAACGCCAGTCCACGCGTGTGCGCGGCCTTCGCCGGCTCGCTGCGGCCGAGCACGGTGAACAAGTGGCCGAGCCGGTTGTGGGCGATGACGGCCGCCGCGACGACCATCGATTCGGCCGGCAGCTCGCGCACCAGGACCTCGGCCTCGTCGACCGCGGTCTGCAGCGAACGCTGCGCGTCGTCGGTGTTGCCGAGCTGCATCTGCAGCATGCCGATGCGGCCGTTGGCGTCGATCAGGTCGACGCGCAGGTTCGGGTCGTTCGACTCGCGCGCGCGCAGCGCCGAGTAGAACGCGATCGCGTCGGCGAGCATGCGGCGGCGGACCAGATCGGCCTGCGGCACTTCGCCGAGCTGCTGGTCGGCGACGTCGACGAGGTTGCCGACGGCGTCGCGGGCGAGGCCGTAGAAGGCGCGAACGTCGCCGAGCGCCGTGCTCTCGCGCGCCTTCGCCGCCAGCGCGTCGGCGAGCGCCTGCTGCGCCTTG
>CANGSN010000305.1 GCA_947455805.1 Planctomycetota bacterium | reverse complement strand
GCCGTGCGCGTGGCCGGCCTTGAAGCCGCCGCCGGCGACGAGCACCGAGCCGGCGAGCGCGTTGTGGTCGCGGCCGTAGGTGTCGAACGCCAGCGGCCCTTCGCAGTACGGCGTGCGGCCGAACTCGCCGGCGAACACGACGATGGTGTCGTCGAGCATCGAGCGCCGCTTCAGGTCCTTCAGCAGCGCCGCGGTCGGCTTGTCGACCTGTTCGGCCTTGTTCGGCAACGCGCGCGGGATGTTGTAGTGGTGGTCCCAGCCGGCGTCGCAGACCTGCACGAAGCGCACGCCGCGCTCGAGCAGCCGCCGCGCCAGCACGCAGTTGTTGGCGAAGCTCGGGCGGCCGATCTCGGCGCCGTACTCCTCGAGCAGCTCCGGCGGCTCCTGCTTCAGGTCGGCGAGTTCGGGCACGCTGGTCTGCATGCGGGCCGCGGTCTCGTAGGCGGCGATGCGCGCGTCGGCGTCGGGATCGCCGGTGCGCCTGGCCTCGCGCTCGTTCAGTTCGCGGAGCGCCTGCAGCTGCCGTTCGCGCGCGGCCTTGTCGACGCCCGGCGGGTTGTCGACGAACAGCACCGGCTCCTTGCCCGAACGGAACGGCACGCCCTGGTGCCGCCCGGCGAGGAAGCCGTTGTGCCACAGCCGCGGATGCAGCGGCGTGCCCGGATCCGGGTTCGACAGCAGCACGACGAACTCCGGCAGGTTGCCCTTGCCGTCGCCGAGCGCGTACGAGGTCCACGCCCCCCACGACGGACGGCCGAGCAGCGGCGTGCCGGTGAACAGGATCGTCATCGCCGCTTCGTGCAGCACGTGGTCGGTCTGCAGCGAACGGATCAGCAGCAGGTCGTCGGCGACCTCGCCGAGGTGGGGCAGCAGCTCCGACATGCGCAGCTTGCACTTGCCGTAGTCCTGGAACTCGAACTTGCTGCCGACGACCGGCAACGCACCCTGGCGCTCGGTCAGGCCGCTGATGCGTTCGCCCTTGCGCACCGACGGCGGCAGTTCTTCGCCGCGGCGCTCCTTCAGCAGCGGCTTCTCGTCGAACAGGTCGAGCTGCGACAGACCGCCCGACAGGAAGATGACGACGACGCGTTTGGCCTTCGCCGTCGGCAGCTGCCAGCTCGGGCGCGCGGCCGGATCCTGCCAGCTGGCCGCCAGCGAACGCTGTTGCAGCAGCGTCGCGGCGAGGCCACCGAGTCCGAACGCCGAACGGCCGAGGAAGGCGCGGCGGCACAACAGATCGTGGATCGAATCGTTCATGGCATCACCCGCGGCGGATCGCGGCCTCGAGGTTCAACAGGGTGCAGCCGATCTGCGCCCACGCGGCTGCTTCGGCCGGTTGCTGGGCAGGATCGAGCTTGCCGCCGACGGCGGCCTTGGCGGCGGCGGCGGCCGGAGCCGCGTCGCCCGCCTTCGCTTCGCTCGGCTTGGCGTCGCCGGGCTTGGCTTCACCGGACTTGGCTTCGCCTGGCTTGGCATCGCCTGGCTTGGCGTCGCCTGGCTTCGCTTCGCCCGACTTGCCGTTGCCCGGCTTCGCGTCGTCCGGCGCCTCGCCGTTCTTCGCTTCGCCCTCGGCCTTCGGCTGGCCCGCTTCGCTGCCGGGCTTAGCGGCCGGAGCCGGCGCTGCGGCCTTCTCCGCCGACGGCTTCGCCGGCGCATCGGCAACCGCGGCGTCGCTGGCGTTCGCGCCAGGCTTCGCATCCTTGCCCTTGCTCTTCGCCTTCGCGTCGGGCGCCGCCGCCTTGCCGCCGGCCTTGCCCTTGCCCTTCGGCTCCTTGATGCCGAGCAGCAGCTTCGCCTGGTCGACCTTGTCGGCGTAGTGCGAGCGCTGGTCGGCGAGCAGCCGGCGCAGGATCGCCAGCTCGTCGGCATCAGGCGCGCGCGACGTCACCAGGCGGAAGCCGAACGCGAGCCGCGCGTCGTCGTCGTTGCCGCCGTCCTTGTGCATGCGCAGGCCGAACGCCTTGCCGGCCTCGACGTAGACCGGATCGTTCAGTGTGACCAGCGCCTGCAGCGGCGTCGTCGTGCGCGGCCGGTTGACCGCACAGGTCTCGCGCTTCGCCGCGTCGAACACCATCGCCGACGGGTAGGGCACGCCGCGCTTCCAGTAGGTGTAGAGGCCGCGGCGATGCACCGCGTCGCCGGTGCCGTTGCGCCATTCGCCCATGCCGAGCACCGCCTGCCACAGGCCCGGCGGCTGGAACGGCTTCACGCTCGGCCCGCCGAGCTTCTGCACCAGCAGGCCCGACACCGACAGCGCCTGGTCGCGCACCATCTCGGCCGACAGCCGCTGCGCCGGACCACGCGCCAGCAGCACGTTCTCGGGGTCCTTCGCCAGCAACTCCGCCGCGACCGCACGGCTCTGCCGGTAGGTCGCCGACAGCACCAGCAGGCGGTGCAGCTGCTTCTGGTTCCAACCGGTGCGCACGAACTCGGTGGCGAGCCAGTCGAGCAGTTCGGGATGGCTCGGCACGGCGCCGCGGATGCCGAAGTCGTCGGGCGTGCGCACGAGGCCGAGGCCGAAGACCTGCTGCCACGCACGATTGACGGCGACGCGCGCGGTCAGCGGATGCGTCGGCGACACCAGCCAGCGGGCGAGGCCGAGACGGTTCTTCGGCAGCTCGGTGGCCATCGGCGGCAGCACCGCCGGCGTGCCGGCCGTGACCTTCTCGCCCTTCTTGCGGTAGTCGCCGCGCACGAACAGGTGCGTCTGCCGCGGCGTCTTCAGCTCCTCCATGACCAGCGCCGACGGCAGCTTCGCCTCGAGCTTCTGCTTCTCGCGGCGCAGGCGCACGAGCTCCTCGAACAGCACGCGGCCGGCGATGTCGATGCGGGTGCGGTACCAGCGGCGCACCGCGGCGGCGCGGCGTTCGGCCGACGTCTTCGGCTTCTGCTCGTCGGCGTCGGCCGGCTTCGTCGCCACCGGCGCACTCGCCTCGACGTGGCTCGTCGCGTTCGGGCCCGTCGTCGCATTCGCGACCGCCGGCACGACCGTCGCCGCCGGCACACCGACAGCAGTCGGGGGCGTGCTGGCGTTCGCCGCCGGCGCCGGCGCGCGCAACGACTGCATCGTCGCGTAGTCGAGCAGGTCGTCGCCTTCGGCGCGCAGACGGCACTCGAACGACAGCCCACCACCGCCGCGGCGCCCCATCGGTGCGAACTGCGCAGCCAGCGCTTCGGCTTCGTCGTCGTCGAGCTCCACGCCCATGGCCATCGCGAACATCGCCTCCGGCGACATGCCGCGCGGGGCCTGGCCCTTGCCAGAGCCCTTGCCGACGAGCTTCAGCACGAGGTGGTTGTCGCCGGCGCGCAGGCCGAGTCGCAGCCGCCGCGGCTCGGGTCCATCCCCGCGCCGGCGGAAGAACATCTCTTCCTCGTCCTCGTCGTCGGCGGCCGCGGCCTTCTTCTTCTCCGCCTGCAGCTTGGCCTTCGCCGCCAGCGCTTCCGGAGTCGGCTCGATCGCCGCTTCGTACTCGGCGACGACGACGCCGTTCAGCCACACCTTGGCGGCGGCGCCACCTTCGAACTCGAGCGTCATCGTGCGCGCCGTCTCGCACTTCACCTTGCGCGCGACGTACCACGCCGCGGCCGGTCCTTCGACCGCCAGCGACGCACCGCGGCCGTCGCGCCAGTCGCGGCGCTCCTGCCAGGCGAGGCGCTTCGGCTTCGGCGGCAGCTTCGCTTCGCCTTCGGCACCCGCATCGCCGGGACCATCGTCCGCGGCTTCGCCCGCATCCCCCTCGTCGCCCTCGGCGCTCGGCGGCGCAGCGGCCTCGGCGACCTCCGCCGGCTTGGCCGCCGGCGGCTTGTCGCCCGCTTCGGGCTTCGCGTCGGCCGGCTCGCCCTTCGGCTCCGCCTTCTCGTCCTTGCCAGCCTTCGGGTCCTTGGCGTCCTTGCCTTCGGCGGCGACCTTCGCCGGCTTCGGCGGCTCCTTCGGCAGCACCGGCGCGTCGTACTTCTTCTTCCACTGCGCCGTCGCGAAGTCCTGCTCGGGCGCGAACGCGGTCGCCAGGGCACTGTCGACGTCCTTGGCGACGAACGGGCCGAGCGCCTGCCACGTCGACGGCTGCAGCGGCAGCAGCAGCGTGCGCACGCGCGACTCCTCGCACGCCGACACGCGGAAGCGGCCGATCAGGCTCTTGAACTTTGCCGGCGAGCCCATCGTCAACGACACGCGCAGCAACGACGTCTCGTTGCAGACCAGCGGCTCGCTCGGCACCAGCACCGCTTCGCGCGGTTCCTTGCGTTCGTCGCCGGCGACCGTCCAGCCGCCGCCGAAGCCGAACTTGAACGTCTCCTCCTCGTCGCCGTCCTGCTCTTCGACGATGCCGACGGCGCCGGCGATCGCACCCGGCTCGATCGCCGTCAGGTAGTGCTCGTCCTCGTCGCTCTTCTGCACGACGTCGGCCTGCGCCAGCGCGAACACGATCGGCGGCGGATCGCTGCTCTCGGCGACGCTGCACAGGCGCGCTTCGACCTTGCCGAGGATGAAGCGGCCATCGTCGGCGCGGCCCG
>CANGSN010000304.1 GCA_947455805.1 Planctomycetota bacterium | reverse complement strand
CGGCAGGCCGCGGCCGCCGCCTTGCACCCGGCCCTGGCGCACCAGCTGATCGTCCCAGTCGAGGCTGCGCTCGGTGATGCCGAACAGGTCGTCGAGCCCGCCGCGCTCGCGCCGCAGCAGGCTGCCGTCGTAGAGCGCGGTGCCGTGGTCGGCGAGCACGACGCCGCCGGCGCGCGTGTAGGCGACGATCGCCTGCGCCGTGCGGTCGTCGAGCGACAGCAGCGCCGGCAGCACGAGGCAGCGCGGCGCCTGTTGCAGCAGCCGCTCGGCGAGGCCGTCGCTGCCGACGAGCCGCGGCGTGAAGCCGAGGTCCTGCAAGAGGCGCAGCCAACCGACGCGCGCCGCCTGGCTGGTGCTGTTCTTCGCTTCGTAGGACGCGAGGCGCCGCACCCAGGTCATGCCGTCGCCGACCGAGTCGAGCATCCACCACGCGCGCACCGTCGCCTGGTCCTCGACCATCCACACCGACGAGGGCTCGATGCTGGCGCCCGCGCAGGCGTCGAGGGCGGGGCCGTAGCGTTGCAGCGAAGCACCCAGCGCCGCTGCGAACGGGGTCGGCTGGCCGCCGTCGCCGAACACGGTGCCGTCGTTCCAGACGACGACGCCGGCGGCGCCGCGGCAGGCGAGTGCGACCACCTGCGAACGCACGAAGTCGTCGAGCGGCGCGCCCGCCAGTTCGTCGGGCCCGGGCGGTGCGATCGTCGCGTAGCGGTGCGCCGACGGCGCGAACGCGTTCGCCAGTTCGACCGCGCCGCCGATCGCGTACGGCTCGACCAACGTCAGCGGCGACAACAGGCGGCGCGGATCGCTGCCACCGAACGCCGCCGGCGCCGACGTCCCGGTCAAGCCGACCGGCACCGTCGGCACGGCGCGCTGCACCGCGGCAGCGAGCTGGTGCACCGCGGCGGCGAACTGTTCGTCGACGAACTGCCGCGCCAGGTTCCAACCGCGCAGGTCGCGCGGCAGCGCGCGCTCGCCGAGTTCGCGACGACGGATCTGGTCGGTGGTCGGCGGCAGCACGTCGGCGAACGCTGCGTACTGGGTGCCGAGCACGGCGCAGGCGGCGGCCAGTTCGGGGTGCACCTTCTGCACGTGCGCGCGAAAGGCGGCGAGGCAGTGCGCACAGCGGCAGGTGTCGAGCGGCGCATCGTGGCGCGTCGCCGACGGTTCGTCGGCGAGGGCGACGAAGCGCAGCGCCGGACCGGCCACGCGCTGCGTCTCGGCGACCGCCGCCGCAACCGCCGCGGCAAGGCGCTCGGGATCGCCGTAGCAACCCGGTCGGATCAGGACGCTGGCGTCGCGCTGCTGCTCGTAGGCGCGCGCCAGCGGCTGCCATTGTTCGTCGCGCAGTTCGAGCACGCCCTTGCCGATCGGCTGGTCGAGGTAGAAGCCGAGGCCGGCTTCGAGCGCCGGCTTCGGGTCGACGCCGCGGCCTAGCTGCACCGCGGTGAATCCGAGCGCTGCGGCCTGCTTGGCACTGCGCACCAGGTCGCTGCACCACAACACGCGCTCGAAGCGCGTCGGCTGCGGCACCTCCGCCGCGGTCTGGGCGACGACGGCGCCGGTGACGACCACGGTGGCCAGCACCGCGGCCATGCCCGTGGCGAAGCGGCTCGTGTTCATTCGATGCCGTAGTCCTTGAGCTTCTCCCAAAGCACCTTGCGCGAGATGCCGAGCACCGACGCCGCCTTCGTGCGGTGGCCGCCGACGCCGCGCAGCACGGTCTTCAGGTGCTCGCGCTCGGCCTCGACCATCACTTCGCGCAGCGAGCGCAACGCCGTCGGCGGCTCGAGGGCCGCGCGCCGCGTCTTGTCGACCGGCAGCAGGTGCTCCTTCTTCAGGATGGTGGCGCCGCCGGACAGCGCGATCGCCTGCGCCAGCCGGTTCTCCAGCTCGCGCACGTTGCCGGGCCACGAGTACTCGCTCATCGACTCGAGCACGTCGGTCTTGACGGTGAACAGGCGGCCGCCGCCGAGCTTCTCGATGAAGTGCTGCACCAGCAGCGGCAGGTCGCCCTCGCGTTCGCGCAGCGGCGGCAGCCGCACCGGCACGACGTTGAGGCGGTAGTAGAGGTCTTCGCGGAACTTGCCGGCGCGCACGTGGTCGAGCAGCGGCACCTTGGTGGCGGCGACGACGCGGATGTCGACGCGGATCAGCGTCTCGCCGCCGACGCGCTCGAACTCGCGTTCCTGCAGCACGCGCAGCAGCTTGACCTGCACCGACAGCGGCATGTCGTCGATGTCGTCGAGGAAGATCGTGCCCGAGTCGGCGACCTCGAACCGGCCGCGGCGCTGCCGCTGCGCGTCGGTGAAGGCGCCCTTCTCGTGGCCGAACAGCTCGGTCTCGAGCAGCGTGTCCGGCAGCGCGCCGCACGACAGCGCGACGAACGGCTTGTCCTTGCGCGCACTGAGCAGGTGGATGGCGCGGGCGATGCGTTCCTTGCCGGTGCCGCTCTCGCCTTCGATCAGCACCGACGCCTCGGTCGGCGCCACGGTGCGCACCGTCTTGACCACCGCCTGCATCGCGCGGCTCTGGCCGATGACCCCCGGCAGGCCCTGGCCGTGGTTGCTGTTCAGCTGCTCGCGCAGCTTGACGTTCTCGCTCAGCAGCGCGCGGAACTTGCCGATGCGCCGCAGCCGCTCGAGCACGTGCTCGTTGAGGAACGGCTTCTGGATGTAGTCGTCGGCGCCGAGGCGCATCGCCTCGACCGCGTGCTCGACGGTCGCGTAGGCGGTCATCACCAGGACCTCGGTGTCGGGCCGGGCCTTCTTCGCCGCCTGCAGCACCTGCATGCCGTCGGCGCCGGGCAGGCGCACGTCGGTGATGACGACGTCGTAGCTGATGCGGCCGAGCTCGGTGATCGCCTCCTTGCCGTCCGCCTTGTGCACGACCTCGTAGCCGGCACCTTCCAGATCGTCCTTCAGGGTGATCGCGATCGTCTGCTCGTCCTCGACCAGCAGGATGCGCATGGGTCCGTCGCTCATGGAGCTTCTCCGTCCTGTCGATCGGTGCTGCGGCGCCGCATCGCCGGGTCGCCGGCGCGGGTCTGGCCGTCGCCGCCGCTGCCGCGCAGCTGGGTCTCGCCGAACGAGACGACCTGGTTGCCGCCGCGCAGACCAGCGAACTCGAGCGCCGACTCGACCTGCGCCAGCAGGCTGTCGAAGAACAGCGTCTTCTGGTCGTCGCACGCGGTGAAGCCGACGCTCCACGACAACGCCAGCGAACGGCCGTCGACGGCGACGTCGAGTTCCCCGAGCATTTGGTGCAAGCGGTGCGCGACGATCCGCGTGTTGGCGAGGTTCGTGTGCGGCAACACCAGCAGGTAACGGTCGTCGTTGGTGGCGCCCAGCAGGTCGGAACCGCGGGTCTTCTCGCGCACCATGTGGGCGACGGCGGCGCGCAGCGACTGCCGCAGCTCGGCGCCATGCAGGTCGACCAGCGGGGCGAGGCGGTCCGTCTGCAGCAGCAGGCAACCGATCGGCAGGCCGTGCCGACGGGCCCGCGCGAACTCGTTGCGCATCAGGTGCAGGATCTGCGCCTGCGAGAACAGGGCGGTGCTGAGGAAGTTGTCGGCGCCCTCGGCGGGGTTGCCCGCTCGCCCCCCTCCAGGGCGGCCCTTGCGGAATCCTGGTTTGGTCATCGCGATCGCTACCTGCAGTCGACCGGGGTGGGCACCATGCCGGCGTCACCGCGGGCGGCGCAACCTAGGCACCGCGGGAGTGCTTCGCCACCGCCATGTCGCAGAGTTGCGTGCGCACTGCCCACCAAACCCCGAGCCCCCGTCGGCATCGACAGGAGCCGGCCTGGAAAGCAGCCGGTTGGCCACGGACAAAAAAATACGGGCCTCAGCCGGTCAGAACTGAGGCCCGTGAATGCGGGTCAGGGCTACGCAATGGAGAGGGCGGTTAGGGAGGGGGATACTGGTCTCCACCACACAGCCAAGACCCGACGGTGTCTGCTGGGAACAGGACCAGCCAGCTTGCGCCAGCTGATTCTTGCCGCCGGATGGTCAGTCCAGCGACGTGTTCTTTCGGACGGTCAGAGAGCGTTTCGCTGCCGGTGGAGACCGAGGCCTCCACCACTCGTCGCGCGTCGTTCCGCAGCCAGGCTAGCTGCGGCTCGGCGTTCGTCGAGTTCGCGGATCATGCCAGGACTCCACGGGATTTCAACACCCGCTCCCCAGGTTTTTCGACAGGCCGTTTCGGGGGATGGCCGGGGCGCGGCGGCGAACCGCCGATGGCGCCAGCGGCCCGCAAACGTCGAAACCCGCGCCAGCTGTGCACTTGCTGCGAGCTGAGCCCGAGACTCCGGCGCCTCGGCCGCTGTGGACAACTCTCCAGATTTGGCCAACACCGAGGATGGCCCCGCCTCGGCCCACGGCTCCTGCCGGTCAGCGCGAACCGAACAGGTCGCGGCCCCACGCCAGCAGCCGGTACAGGTCCCAGTCCGGATTTCGGTACTTCAGCGCCAGCAGCGCGACCACGAACAGCAGCAGGTAGAGCGCGGTGACCACCAACTG
>CANGSN010000303.1 GCA_947455805.1 Planctomycetota bacterium | reverse complement strand
CTCGGCCTGGCCGAGGATGCGACGCATCTCGCGCGCGACGGCTTCGGCGTCAGGCTGCGGATCGGCCGGCCGCGGCGCCGGCGCGGTCGGCTGCTGGCTCGGCAGCGACGCCTGCTGCTGCCGCCGCTTCGCCGCCTTGGCGATGTTGCCCAGGATGCCGGCGATCCACGCCACCGCGACGAACGCGAGGATCGGATTCGCCAGCAGGAACTCGAGCAGCCGGCGCACGGCTCACTCCTGCCCGCGCATCTTGGTCTTCTGGCTCTCGGTCGACAGGTGCGCCTCTTCGCCGGCGGCGATCTGCGACCGCATGCGCGTGTCGGCCTCGAGGTTCTTGATCTTCTGGTAGTCGAGGATGCCGAGGTGGCCGCTGCGGAACGCCTCGGCCATCGCCTGCGGGACCTCGGCCTCGGCCAGCACCAGCTTGGCCCGATTGGCCGCGATCTCCGCGATGTTCTCCTGTTCGGCGGCGACGGCCATCGCGCGGCGGCTCTCGGCGGCGGCCTGCGCGACGCGCTTGTCGGCCTCGGCCTGGTCGGCCTGCAGCCGCGCGCCGATGTTGTCGCCGATGTCGACGTCGGCGATGTCGATCGACAGGATCTCGAACGCGGTGCCGGCGTCGAGGCCCTTGCCGAGCACGCCCTTGCTGATGCGGTCGGGGTTCTCGAGCACGTCCTTGTGCGTCTCCGAGCTGCCGATCGTCGACACGATGCCCTCGCCGACGCGGGCGATGATCGTCTCCTCGGTGGCGCCACCGACGAGGCGCTTGATGTTGGTGCGCACGGTGACGCGCGCCTTGGCCAGCACCTGGATGCCGTTCTTCGCCATCGCCGCGACCTTGCCGTCCGGCGGGCAGTCGATGACCTTCGGCGTCACCGACGTCTGCACGGCGTCCAGCACGTCGCGGCCGGCGAGGTCGATCGCCGCTGCCTGGCGGAAGTCGAGGCCGAGGTTGGCGCGGTCGGCGGCGATCAACGCCTGCACGACGTTGAGCACGCGGCCACCGGCGAGGTAGTGCGCTTCGAGGTCGCGCACGTTCAGCGGCAGGCCGGCCTGCGTCGCCGAGATCGCGCCGCGCACGATCACCGCCGGGTTGACCTTGCGCAGCGACATGCCGACCAGCTGGAACAGCCCGATCTTGGTGCCCGACATGTACGCCTGAACCCAGAGGTTCAAGAAGCGCAGCAGGATCAGGACCAGCAGGACGAGCAGGACGAGGGCGCCGATCAGCACCCACTTCAAGAGATCGAGGTCAGCGAGCATTGGCAGGTTGGGTTGGAGGTTGGCGAAGGGCGCGCGGTTCGAGGCGCGGTCAGCGGCGGCCGACGACGACGCGGTTGGCGCTGACGTCGAGCACCACCACCGGCACGTCGGCGTCGAGCATCTCGCCGCGCGTGGTGACGTCGATCTTGCGGCCGTCGATGCGCGCGTAGCCGGCAGGCCGCAGCGCGGTCAGCGTGACGCCATCCTTATCCAGCAGCGCTGTCAGGCCCGGGTCTGCGGCGGCGGCGGTGCCGGCGGTGCCGGCGAGGATCAGTTCCTTGCCGAGCTTGGTCTTCGGCAGCAGCTTGAACGACGCCATCAGCACCAGCGGCGTCAGCACCGCCTCGGTGCCGACGATGATCGCGCCGAACGTCACCGACGACTGGAAGGCGACGAACACGGCGCTGAGCAAGGCGATGCCGGCGAGCGCCAGGATCACGCCGAAGGAGACCAGCATGACCTCGGCGACCAGCAGCGCGAGGCCGACGATCAGCAGCAGCAGCACGACGCCGACGCTGCCCTTCTCGCGGTGGCGGGACACGGGCCCGGCGCCGGGAGCCTCGGGCTCGACCGCGGCGACGACGACGAGGTTCACGTTCACGTAGAGCACCCGGACCTTGGTGCCCGCGGGCAGGAACTCGCCCTCGGTGGCGACGTCGATGCGCTGGCCGTCGATCTCCATCGCGCCCGACGGCCGCAGCACGGTGGCCGCGGTGCCGACGCGCCCGACCAGTGCGGTCAGCCCGGCGTCGACGCCGAGGCCGCTGCCGGTGCCCGCCGTGCTCGGCGCTGGCTCCGGCGGCAGCAGGAACACGCGGTTGAAGAACGGGATGCGCGGCAGCACGCGCCACATCACCGCCCCGAGCACCAGCACCGACACGAACAGCAGCGTCAGCTGGCCGAGGTTGACCAGGAACAGGCCTTCTTCGACGGCGTTGCTCGGCAGCACGAACGACTGCCGGCTCAGCACCAGCGCCATCACCAGGAACAGGAACCCGAGGCCGCCGAAGACGATCGTGCCCGGCAGCAGGAAGATCTCGACGGCGATCGCGGCGAGGCCGAGGAAGAACACCAGGATCTCGGTGATCTCCGCGAGGCCGACCAGGTAGCTGTAGAACAGCGCGAGCCCGAGGAAGAGCACGCCGAACAGGCCGGCGAAGCCGATGCCGGGTGTCTTCAACTCGACGATCAGCAGCAGGAAGCCGATCACCAGCAGGAACGGCTGCAGCAGCTCGAGCCAGCCGACCATGTGCTCGGCCCAGTTGTCGGTCAGCTCGCCGATCGTCTGCGGATCGATGGTGAGCGCGTCCGCCAGCTGGTCGAGCCCGGACAACGCCGTCGCCAGGCGGAACTCGTCGGCCTGCGCCGCGGTCAGCATCAGCGGCCGGGTCAGCGGCTGGTCGCCGAGCAGCTTGGTGCCCGCAGCCTGCAGCGCGGTGACGTCGGCGGTGGTCAGCACGCGCTGGCGGTCGATGCCACCCTCGCGCACCGTCGCCAGCACGATCTGGATGCGCGGGTCGAGCATCGCCAGCGCCAGCTTCTCGGCGTCCGGGCTCAGCTTCTCCTTCTTGGCGGCGAGGCGTGCGGCCATCGCCTCGCGAACCGCGTCGATCTGCTGGCCGCGCGCGTCCTCGGGGTTCTCGCTCAGCAGCTCGAGCAACTCCGGCTCGTTCTTCTGCACCTCGCCCCACTCGGCGTTCGGCAGCACGAACACCCGGTCGCAGACCAGGGCCAGCGCAGCGGCGCCGTAGGTGACTCGCCCACGCAGCACGGCGACGGTCGACAACGACTGCTCCGCCGAAGCCGACTGCACGTGATCGAACAGGCTCTGCAGGTCGGGCACGTCCTCGTTCATGCTGCCGGCCCCGTCGAGCCGGAACACGACATGCTTGCAGCCGCGGGCGATGGCCTCGCGCAACGACCGATGGCAGCGGGCCACTTCCTGGCTGCCGAGCTTGCCGGTCAGGGTCACCACCAACACCGACGGCTCGACCGCGGCCTGGTCGCCCTTCCCATCGCGGAGCTCGACGCGCTGCACCGGGCCCCCGCACGCGACGGCGAGCAGAAGCCAACCTAGCCACGCCACCCACAACCCACGCAGCAGAGTCATCGGCAAGAGGTTTAGCAGACCAGGGGGTCGTTGGCAGTGGCGGCTTGCAGCATCCGTCGAGGAACTAGATCACCCCGGCCCATGGCCCAAGGGTCCCCGCAGTTTGCAGCGCGCGGCGGCCGATAGGGCGACGGTGACGGGCCCAGGTTCGCCAAGGAGAACGCGCGCCGCGAAGCAGGCAGCCATCGCCCTGCATCGGGCCGTGGGCACGCTGCGCCAGCATCCGAACGCCGCGGCCCTGCAGCACGCGGCCTTGCGACGCTGCCTCGAGGCCGTGCAGGCCGCGACCCAGGACTCGGCCCTGGTGCTGGAGCTGGCCGGCGAGGTCGTGAGCGTGGCAGGGGAACGGGTGCCGGCGATCCCCGCCAGCACCGGACCACTCGCCGCACTCCGGCGAGCCGGCATCGCCGCGCTCGAGATGGCCGTCGGCATCCCACCTGCTGCCGTGGCCGAGCTGGTCGCGCGTCTGGCCGCATTGCATGCCGAGGCCGACCCCGAGGATGCCTACCGCCGGATCGCCGCGCCGGGCTTGAGCCACGTGCGCCTGCGGGCGGCGGCAGCGAGCGGTGCCGCGAACCTGCCTGGTGTCGGCGACGGCTGGTGCTTGCCGGCGCGCTCGGCCGACGCCAACCGCCTGCACCCGCTGGTGGCGCGCGACCTCGCCTGCAATCTGCCGGCGCGCGCGGCGCGGCAGCTGTTCGACGACCTCGAGGAACACCCGCAGGCCGGCAACCAGGCGATGACGAGCCTGTTTGCGCGGTTGCTCGCCGATGGGGACTTCGCGACCGCAGGCTGGATGCTGGCCGAAGCCGCCCACCATCCGCAGGTGCAGAAGACCATCCACCTGCACCTCGTCGCGGCCGCCACGGCGAAGGTCGACGACACCTGGTTGCGGCAGCAGCTCGAGCAAGGCAGCGGCGAAGAACTGCTGACGCTGGCGTCGTTCCTGATGGAACTCGGCGACGACGTTGCCGCCCGCCTTCTGCGCGTCGCCGCCGACAGCGCGCAGCCGTGGTCGCGCTTGCTGTGCGACCTGCTCGGCCACCGCGGCTGAGCCCGAGGTCCCGCTGCCTTCAGCGGCTGGCGCGATCGAGCGCGTCGAGGCTCAGCAGGGCCATCGCCGTGCCGTAGGCGCGGCCCAGTTCGTGGCTGTCGACGAACACGCCGT
>CANGSN010000302.1 GCA_947455805.1 Planctomycetota bacterium | reverse complement strand
GCGTTGCGGCGTCGGGGCAATCCCTGATTCGTCTCGCCCCTGCGGGCGAGCCGAATCAGTGCGCCTTCTTCGGCGCCTGGAAGATGTGCACCGCCATCGAGTGCACCGCCTCCGCCGCTTCCATCATCGCTTCCGGCAGCGTCGGGTGCGCGTGGATGGTCTGCGCCATGTCGTTGACCGTGGCGCCCATCTCGATCGCCAGCGCCGCTTCGGCGACGAGCTCCGTCACCTCCGGGCCGATCATGTGCACGCCGAGCAGCTTGTCGGTCTTGGCGTCGCCGATGACCTTGACCCAGCCTTCGGTCTCGTTCAGCGACATCGCGCGGCCCGAGGCGCCGAAGGGGAACTTGCCCTCGACCGGCTCGAAGCCGGCCTTCTTCGCCTCTTCCATCGACAGGCCGACCGATGCGATCTCCGGGTCGGTGAAGATCACCGCCGGGATGCACGCCGGGTCGTAGGCCGCGCCCTTGTCGCCGGCGATCGCCGCGGCGGCGACGAGGCCTTCGTGCGAACCCTTGTGCGCCAGCATCGGCTGGCCGGCGACGTCGCCGATCGCGTAGATGCCCGGCACGTTGGTCTGGCGACGGTGGTCGACCGGCACGAAGCCGCGCTCGTCGACCTTGACGCCGATCGCCTCGAGCCCGAGGCCCTTGCCGTTCGGCCGGCGGCCGACGCAGGACAGCACGACGTCGCACTCGAACGTCTGCGCCTTGCCGTCGACCTCGGCGCTGACCTCGAGGCCGTTCTTGGTCTTCTTGAAGCCGGTGGCCTTCGTCTTCAGGTAGACGTCGACCTTCTTCTTCTTGAGCGAGCGGCCCATCTCCTTGGACAGCTCCTCCTCCATGCCCGGCAGCACGCGGTCCATGAACTCGAGGACCTTCACCTCCGTGCCCAGCTTGTGGTACACGAGGCCGAGCTCGAGGCCGATGTAGCCGCCGCCGATGACGATCATGCGCTTGGGCAACTGCTTCGGCGCCAGCGCGTGCGTGCTCGACCAGACGGCGTCGCCGTCGAACGGGAAGCCCGGGATCTCGATCGGCGTGCTGCCGACCGCGATCACGATGTTCTTCGCTTCGAGCGTCTTCTTGCCGTCCTTGCCGGTGACCTCGACCTTGCCCTTCGCGACCACCTTGGCGTCGCCCATGTGCGTGTCGATCTTGTGGTTCTTCAGCAGGCCGCCGACGCCAGAGGTCAGCTTGTTGACGATGCCCGCCTTCCAGGCGACGAGCGCGCCGACGTCGAGGCCTTCGAACTTCGCCTTGATGCCCATCAGGTCGGCGTGCTGGATCTTGTCGACCAGCTTGGCGGCGGCGATCAGCGCCTTGCTGGGGATGCAGCCGACGTTGAGGCAGACGCCGCCGAGATTCTCCTTCTCGACGACAGCGGTCTTGAGGCCGAGCTGGGCGCAGCGGATGGCGCAGACGTAGCCGGCGGGGCCGGCACCGAGGACGAGGACGTCGTAGGTCATGGAAGGGCGAGCAGGATAGTGAGGGGTCGGGCGGGAACCAAGCTGCCGGCCGCTTCAAGGACTCCTGCTGGCGACGGGGATCGGGCCCGGCCGCGGGTATGCCGCCGACCGTCACCGAGGACCCCGTCGCGTCACCGCCACGCGTCGGGCAGCAGCCGCTCGTGCGGTGCGAACAGCTTGCGGAAGGTCGACGACTGGCCCTTGCCGGCCGCGGCCTGCCGCAGGTAGTCGACGAAGGTCGCGCGGATCGCCGCGTCGTCGTGCTCGCACAAGAACGTGAACAGCGCCCAGGCCTGCGCGTACTTGCTCGCTTGTCCGGTCGACGCCTGGAAGTCGCCCTGCTGCAGGTTGAGTACACGCTGCACGGTCAGCAGTTCGTCCGCTGCGATCTGTGCGAGTGTCGTGCGATGGGCCGGCTGCACGCTGCGATCGAGCAGCACCGGCTTGCCGGGCACGCGCGTCTGCAGGCGGCCGGCGAAGTGCTCGGCCCAGGCTTCGTCGAGCCACGCCGGCAGTTCGCCCTTCGCCCGCAAGGCCCGACCGAACGTGTGGTGCAGCAGCGCGTGCGTCGCCTCGTGTGCCAGCGCGTAGGCGCGGCCGTTCTCGCAGCAGGTGAACAGCGTCGCCTCGTCGGGCTTGTAGTAGGCGCCGATCGCGCCGCTCTGCTGCGGCATCTGCGCGCGGTCGCGGTAGACGTGCACCGGGATCGGTTCGCACAGTTCGAGCAGCCGCACCGCATCGCCGTAGGCGGCGTGGAACGCGTGGTACTGGCCTTCGAGTTCGAGCAGCGTGTCGAGCGTCGTGCGCAGGCCGGCGGCGCAGCGCAGGTCGAAGTGCTCGCTGCGCAGGCGCCACGCCGCGGCGAAGTCGACGCCCATCGCGTCGGCGCGGTCGAACGGCACGCGCTTGTCGCCGAGCGCCACCAGCCACTGCTTGCCGGCGCGGCGGTTGCCGAGGGCGTTGTGCAGTTCGACGTCGTCGGGGCGCTGCAGCAGCGCGTACCAGCGGAACAGCCGCGCTTCGTGCGGCAGGCCCTGCTCGTCGGCCTGGCGGGCCAGGCGCAGCATCGCCACCGGGTCCTCCGGCGAACTTCCGCGCCACTGCTGCAGCAGCTCGCGATGGTGCGCGGCGACCGCGTGCACCTCGCGCACCAGTTTGCGGGCGATCGCCTTGTCGGTCGTGCCGACGCGCAGCAGCACTTCGTTCGCGTCCTCGTGCACGACGCGGCCGCGCAGCTCCTTGCCGTCGACCAGCACGACGCGGTCGCGCGGCGGCGCCGACTGCGCCATCGCTGGCGCCAGGGCCGCCAGGCACACCAGGAACGGGGGAAGCTGCGCAGGCCGGGCTGGCATGGGCGCCCTATCGGAGGTGCTGCGGCGCCGGCTCCAACTCCTCAGCCGTCGATGCCGTCCTTGGCGAGGTCGTCGGCCGAAGCGACGTCGGCGACCGTGCCGGCCGGATGCACGTAGGGCCCTGGATCGGCGTAGTCGGTCAGGTTCTCGCGCACCTTCAGCACGGTCACCATGCCGCCCATCGTGATGTAGCCGAACGGGCCGGCACCGCCGACCATCGGCAGGCTGTTCTTCGGCAGCGTGTCGTCCTGGTCGTCGGCGCCGGTCGCCTCGCTGCCCATCGCCGCGAACGTCGGGTCGAGCGCCGCCAGCTTCTCGTCGAACAGGCTCGGGTCGACGCCGACGAGGTTGGGCACGCCGTGGCCCATCTGCGTCATCACGTGGTGCGTCATGTGGCAGTGCATCGCCCAGTCGCCCGGGTTGTCGGCGAAGAACTCGACCGTGCGCGTCTGCCCGACCGCGACCAGCACCGCCGTCTCCGGCCAGCGTGCCGCTTGCGGGATGGTGCCGCCGTCGGTCGCGATCACGGTGAATGCGTGGCCGTGCAGGTGGATCGGATGGTGGTCCATCGCACTCAGGTTGCCGATACGGATGCGCACGCGCTGGCCCTTCTTCACCACCATCGGCGCCGTCGCCGGGAACACGGTGGCGTTGAACGTCAGCACGTTGAAGTCCGTCATCTCGCTCGGATTCGGCCGCTCGGTGCCGACGACGATCGGCCATTCGCTGAGCATGTAGACGAAGTCGCGGTCGGGCCGCGGTTCGTCCGGGCGGCGCGGGTGCACGACGAACATGCCCATCAGCCCCATCGCCATCTGCGTCATCTCGTCGTGGTGGCTGTGGTACATGAACGTGCCGTGCTGCCGCAGCACGAACTCGTAGAGGAACGTCTCGCCGGGCTCGATCGAGCGCTGCGTCAGGCCACCGACGCCGTCCATGCCGCACGGCACGATCAGGCCGTGCCAATGCACGGTGGTCGGCTGGTCGAGCTTGTTGGTGACGTAGATGCGCACCGTGTCGCCTTCGACCGCCTCGATCGTCGGCCCGTGCACGCGGCCGTTGTAGCCGAAGCAGTTGGCCTGCAGGCCCGGCGCGAACGTGTGGCGCACCGGCTCGGCGACCAGGTGGAACACCTTCTTGCCGTCGACGACCTTCCACGGCAGCGAGGCGCCGTTCGGTGTCTCGACCGGCGTGTAGTCGACGACGGGTTGCCCGGGCGGCTGTGGCGGTGCGTCGGCCGGCAGCGTGCAGGAAGGGCTCGCAGCGAGGGCCGCGCGCGCGGCGGCGGGAACGGCGACGCCGGCAGCGGCGGTGCGCAACAGGAACTGACGTCGGCTGGTCATCGTACGACTCCTGGATCGGCGCCGCGGATCGTCGGCGTGTCGCCCGCACCTTCGACGAGGCGCTCGAGCACCGCGCCGGGCTGGCTGCCGGCGAGCAGCTGCTGCAGGTCGAGGTGCGCCTGGTGCGCCTTCTGCAGCGTGGTCACGTGGTCGCGGCGGTCGGCGAGCTGCAGCTGCTTCTGCTGCAGCACGTCGAACACGCCGATCTGCATCGCGTTGTAGGTCTGCAGCGTCCGGCGCACGACGTCGTCGCGGTGCGGCAGGTGCACCTCGCGCAGGAAGCGTTCGCGTTCGGCGAGGCGGCCCGCGCGTTCGCGCAGGAGGCGCGCGGCGGCGCGCACCTCGACGGCGAGTTGCACGTGCTCGTGCAGGCCGGCCTGCAGGCGCGCGCGGTCGCG
>CANGSN010000301.1 GCA_947455805.1 Planctomycetota bacterium | reverse complement strand
GTCCAGGCGGCGACGTCGCCCGGTGGCAGCACCCGGCCGGCCTGGCCGTCGGCGACGGCGTCCTGCAGGCCACCGATGCGGCTGACCAGCACGGGGCGGCCAGCAGCCAGGGCTTCGCGCACGGTCAGCCCGAACGCTTCGTGCCAGAGCGCTGGCGCCGCCAGCACGTCGATCTCCGCCAGCAGCGCTGGCAGCTCGCCCAGGCCGTAGGGGCCGAAGTAGTGCACACCGCTGCCGGGCTGCAGCCGCTGGAAGCAGCGCGTGCCGTAGCTCTCGTCGCCGTGGTAGGGGACGACATTGCCGTGGATGCGCAGGGTCGCGGCGCCGGGCGGCAACGCCGCCATCGCGTCGAGCAGCACGTGCAGGCCCTTGCTCGGCATCACCGTGCCGAAGTAGCCGACGCGCAGCGGACCGGGGCCCGTCGCCGGCGGCGGCAGTTGCTGCAGGCGCTCGGTGTCGACGCCGTTCTCGACGACGACGAAGCGTTCGGCGGGGACCCCGAGCGCCACGAACGGCGGGATGGCGCGCGCGCTCGGCACCACCAGTTGTTGCGTCAGCGCCAGCGCGCGCAAGGCGTCGGCGTGCACGCGGGCGACCTTGGCTTCGCGGTCCGCGTCGCCGAGCCACCACGGGAACGTCGCCTGCAGGCACTCGCCGCAGCGCCGCAGTTCGGCGGTTTCGCAGGCTTCACCGCGGTGGTGGAACATCTGGCCCCGCGGACAGAACAGCCAGTAGTCGTGCAGCGTCAGCACCGTCGGCACGGCCGCGGCACGCAGGGCCTGCAGGCTGTCGAGCGACATGCCGGTCAGATGGTGGACGTGGGCGATGTCGAAGCGAACGCCGGCGGCGGCACGGGCGGCGAGGAACCGCTGCATCGCCGCTGCCATCGGCTCGCTGCGGTAGATGTCGGCCAGCGTGTGCACGTTCTCCCAGCGGTAGGCGACGCGGTGGATGCGCGGAGCCGCGCCCGGCAGCGTCGTCCATTCGCCTTGCGGCGTGCCCGGCAGGTGGCTGCGGGCGAAGATCTCGACCTCGTGGCCGGCAGCGAGCAGGGCGCGGGCCAGGCCGTCGACGTGTTGCTCGACCCCGCCGACGCTGTCGGGTGGCAGGCCGTGGCTCACCAGCAGGATGCGCATCCGCGCACCATGCCTGCATGGTTGCTGCTGCGCAATCGAGGTTTGACCGACCGCGTGGTTGCCGGTAGGCTCCCCGCCCCTTTATCCAGTCGAGGACGGCCGCAAGGTGCGGTGTCGCCTCGCGCGAGTGCCGCCATGAAGCTCAAGGTTCGTCGTTCGAAGGTGAAGCGTCTGAAGAAGGTCGGGTTCCGCACCCGCAGCAAGACCACCGGTGGCCGCAAGGTCATCAAGCGCAAGATCAAGCGCTCCGGCAAATTCCGCGTCGGCTGATCGGCGCGGCGATCGCCGCAGTAGATCGCGCCCACGAGTGGGCGGTCTTCCCCCGCGCGACTGGGCTTGCGCCTTTTCCTGAGCGCCGCCCGGTTGCGCGGTTTCGTTTTCGCGCGGCGCCGCTCTCGCTGAGGCGTCGGTCTCGCTGAGGCGCCGGTCTCGCGCACTGCACCGCGGGATCGCGGCGCGGGCGTCCAGTCTTCGGCGCGCAGCCAGTTTTCGGCGCGCAGCCGTCTTTGGCGCGCAGCCTGCCGCGGATGGACCGGAGCAGCCGGTCAGGGCCGTCAGCTGCCGGGCAGCTGCCGCTTCAGGAACGCCATGTCGTCGGCGTACTGCGTCAGTCCCTTGCGATCCGCTTCCGGCATCTTCTTCGGGAAGCTCGCCGTGATGCGCACGCCGCCGTCGGTCGCGACTTCGGTCGTTTCGACCGTCGCCGCCGTCTGGAACGGCTCCTGGCGGATCATCTTCACGTGGAACTTCAGCTGCACCTCGCTGCCCGCGATGAACAGCTGCTTCGCCTGGTCGGCGTTGATGCCGTGCTTGGTGCCGTTCCACAGGAACTGGATCTTCTGGCCGTTGACGTTCGACATCAGGCCGATCAGCGCCTTCTTGCCGCCGATCATCTTGTTGCGGATGTCGTCGGCGAACGAGATCACGACCTTCTCCTGATCGACCGGGACCTCGCCGGCGAGTTCCTTCTGGTTCAGGTGGCGGATGATCGCCTTGGTCGCGTCCTTCTCGGTGTCGCACAGCGAGATCAGCTTGTCGATGCCGACCTTGGTCATGACGTCGCGCACCACCGGCGACGGCTGCGAGATCACCAGCTCGCCACCTTCGGCGCGGCACAGCTTGTGCACCTTGATGACGGCGCCGAGTGCGGTCGAGTTGATGAACTTGACCAGGCGCATTTCGAGGATCATGTGGCTGATGCCGCGCTGGACCAGGCCTTCGACGTCCTGCATCAGGGCCGGGACGAAGAACGTGTCGAACTCGCCCTTGAGGGTGAGGATGGCGTAGTCGTCGTGCAGGATCTTGTCGATCTTCATGGGCGGTGCTGCAAGCGGGGGTCTCAGACCGGTCGGAGAGGGCTCGGATTCTGGCCGCCACCGCGATCAAGTGCAACGGTCGGTGCGAAGGCTCCTGTTTCCTTGCTCGACTCGGCTGCTTCGGCCACCTAGAGTCCGGCCGCGGCATGAAGTGGCCATGGTCCAAGAAAGACGAGCCGGCGCCGCCGCCGGTGCGCAAGGATGCATCCCCGGCGGCCCATGGGCGCGGCGGGGAGCGTGAGACGTCGACGATCCTGACCGGCGACGCGACCCAGGACTCGCGGTCGCTGCAGATCCTGCTCGACACGATCGCGGCGGTCACCGCCAACATCGACCTCGACACCGTGCTCCGCGACATCGTCGACCGTTCGCTGCAGGTCACCAGCGCCGAGCGCGCGATCCTGCTGCTCGGCGAGCAGCCCGACGACCTGTCGGTGCGCATGGCGATGGACCGCGAAGGCCGTTCTTTGACCGGGGAACTGCAGTGGAGCCGCAGCCTGGTGCGCCGCTGCCTCGAGGACGGCGTCGCCGTGCGCTCGGTCGTGCAGTCCGACCAGGAAGCGCTCGAACTGGGCCAGTCGGTCTACGACCTCAAGCTGCGCGCGGTGATGTGTGCGCCGATGCGCGCCCGCAACCGGACGGTCGGGGTCATCTACGTCGACTCGCGCGCCGTGCGCCGCGAGTTCTCGTCGCGCGACCTGGCCCTGTTCGGCGCCATCTCTGCGCAGCTGGCGATCTCGGTCGAGAACGCGCGCCTGCACGCCGATTCGCTCGAGAAGGTCCGCCTGCAGAAGGACGTCGAGATCGCGCGCCGCATCCAGCAGCACCTGCTGCCGCCGGTGCCGAACCACCTGACCGGCCTGCAGCTCGGCCTGCGCTACGTCGCCGCCGAGCAGGCGTCCGGCGACACCTACGACCTGGTGCCGCTGAGCGACGGTCGTCTCGCGGTGATGATCGGCGACGTCACCGGCCACGGCGTCGGCGCGGCGTTGCTGACCCACGCCGTGCAAGCGGCGCTGCGCAGCTACCTCGAGCTGATCGACGATGCGGCGACGGTGGTGACCCGCATCAACCAGCGGCTCGTCGCCGGCGTCGAGACCGGCAACTTCATGTCGCTGCTGCTCGCGATCATCGATCCGAAGGCGCGCACGCTCGAGTATGTGAACGCCGGCCACCCCGGGCTCGTGCTGAGCCGGGCATCGGGCGTCACCGTGCTGGAGAAGACCGGCATGGTGCTCGGCGTCGTCGGCGAGCAGGTCTACCGCGCGAGTCCGAAGGTGGAGCTGCAGCCGGGCGACCTGCTGTTCTTCCACACCGACGGTGTCGACGAGGCGATGTCGCCGCGGCGCGAGATGTTCGGCAACGAACGGCTGCAGGCCGTGCTGGCGCGTGCGCAGAACCTGGCGGCAGAAGAAGTCGTCGGCGCCGTCGAAGAAGGTCTGTGGCAGCATGTTGCCAACGGCGCCGTCGAAGACGACTTCACGATGATCGCCGTCAAGCTGTCTTGATCGTCCTGTCTTGATCGTCCTGTCTTGATCGTCCTGTCGGGATCGTCCGTCTTGATCATCCCGTCGTGATCTTACGGTCGTGATCGTCGCCGTGGCGTGAGGAGCGCCCGGACCGCGCGTGCGAGCCTACGATCCGCCGACCCGAACCCGTCGCCGAACATGAGCAACGCAAAACGCCCCGGCTTCGTGCCGATCCTAGCCGTCGCCGGCATCCTGCTGGTCGGTGGCGGTGGCTTCTGGATCTGGAGCCAGATCCGCCAGTCGCAGGCGCACGCGGCGCAGCGCGAAGCCGTGCTCGCGGCGACCACGGCGGCGCTGGCCAAGCGCCCGATCGATGCCGACGCCATCGGCCGCTGCGTCGCCAGCTTGCGCAAGGTCGCGGGTTTCGACGACGACCGCGAACTGCGCGCGGCCGAAGCCGAGCTCGAACTGGCACGGGACCGCGCGGATGTCGCCGAGGAACGCTTCGTCGCGCTGGCGGCGGAGCCCGGCGCGTCGATCGCCGAACAGCGCCTCGCCGCGCGCATCCTGCTGCGCCGGCACGAAGCCGATCTCGGCGACCGCGCCGCCGGTGCGCTGGCGAACGTCCTCGGCTACAGCGACGCGGCCTACCAGGCGGACCGGCGTCCGGCCGATCTGCTGCGCGCGTGGCAGGCTGCCGAGCGCCTCGGGCGCAGCGACGACGCCAAGCGCTGC
>CANGSN010000300.1 GCA_947455805.1 Planctomycetota bacterium | reverse complement strand
TTGGTCGAGTTCGCTCGGCAACGGCGCTGGCAGCTGCAGCGCGCGATGCGGGCCGAGCGGCAGTTCGGTCGTCACCGCCGCCGGATCGGCGGCGCGGTCGAGCACGGCGTCGGCGAGGCGGCGCAGGATCGCGTTGGCGAAGCCGCGATTGCCCTTCACCAGTTCGACCGTCGCGTGCACCGCCGCGTGCGCTGGCATGCCGGGCACGAACAGCAGCTGGTAGGCGCCGAGGCGCAGCACGGTCAGCAGCTGCGGGTCCTTCGGCAGCCCGCGGTGCACGATGCCGGCGATCACGTGGTCGAGCAGCCGTTCGCGGCGCACGACGCCGTGCGCCAGTTCGAACGCGAACGCCTGGTCGCGCGGCGCCAGGTTGCGGGTGTTCAGGGCCTCGCGCAGGCGGTCGGCACGGCCGCGCGCCAACGCCACCAGCGCCTGCATCGCGGCACCGCGGGCGGTGCTCATCGGCGGCCCCCGGCAGGTGCGTGAACGCTCGTCAGTCCGGCGATCGCGCGATCACCGGCCAGGACCGCGACCCAGCACGGCGAACGCATCAGCCGAACCGCGCGTCCGGGGCGATGTGGTGGCCGCGGACGAACTCGCCGGCGGTCATGTTGCGGCCGTTGTCGGGCTTGATGCGCGTGATCCGGTAGATGTCCTTGCCGGTGCACACGCGGATGCCCTCTTCGCCCGACGACTGCAGGCCGCCGGGAATGCCCATGCCGTAGAGGTCCTGCTCGACCGAACCCTCCATGACGATGAAGCGCTTGTTGCCGAGGCGCGTCTGCGCGCCGGGCTTCGGCGTCATCGCGCGCACCAGCAGGTCGATCTCCTTCGCCGGCAGCTTCCAGTCGATGACGCCGTGCTCCTTCTCGACCTTCGGCGCGTAGGTCGACTTGCCGTGGTCCTGCGGCGTGAACTTCGCCTTGCCCTTCTCGATCTGCGCCAGCGCTTCGACCAGGGCCGCGCCCGACAGCTCGGCCAGCCGTTCGCGCAGCGCGCCGGCGTTCTCCTTCGGGTCGATCGCGGTCTGCTTGACCAGCTGCACGTCGCCGGCGTCGAGCTGCTCGACGATGCGCATGATCGTCACGCCGGTCTCGGTGCGGCCGTCGCGGATCGCGCGCTGGATCGGCGCCGCACCGCGGTAGAGCGGCAGCAGCGACGCGTGGGCGTTGATCATCCCGTGCTTCGGCAGGCTCAGCAGTTCGGGCTTCAGGATCACGCCGTAGCTGACGACGACGCCGACGTCCGGCTTCAGCTTGCGCAGCTGGTCGAGGAACTCCGGCGCGTGCGGATCGGCGGGCTGCAGGCAGGTCAGGCCGAGCTCCTGGGCGCCGAGCTTGACGTCGCTGTCGTAGATCTTGCGGCCGCGCCCGCGCGGGGCGTCCGGCTTGGTGACCACCAGGTCCGGCGTGTAGCCACCGGCCTTGAGAGCCTTCAGCGATGGGATCGCGAAATCGCTGCTGCCGAAGAAGACGATGCGCAAGGGAACTGAGCCTTGGTGCGAGTGCTGCCGGCGGAAGGGGTGGGGGCGGGAAGAAGCGCCGGCGCGCAGACGGTAGCGACGCGATGAAGCCTGGGCAAAGGTCTGCACCCGGCACCTGCGCCCGCCGCACGGAATCGTCGCCGCAGCGCTCGTCCATGGTCGTCGGCTCCGCCGTTCGCTACACCACGCCGGTGCCGCTGCCGCTCGAACCCCATGCGTCGCTCGTCCCGTTCGCACCCGCCGCCCGCCGCGAAGTGACCGTGTTCGGCGCGCCGGTCGAACTGGTGTTCGTGCCGGCGCGCAAGGCCCGGCAGGACCGCGCCACGGCCGAACGCCCGGCCTTCCGCCGCAGCCCGGCACCGCGCATCGTCGGCGACGAGACGTTCTGGCGCGGCGACGGCCACGTGCTGACGCCCAACCGCCATCCGTTCGCCGCCCATCAGCGCCTGCTGTGGACGACCGAACGGCGGCGCGAGCCCGACGCGGTGTTCTGGGGCCTGTGCGGCGAATGGGTCGAACGCAGCGGCGGTGCAGCGCTGGTCAACGGCATCGGCGCCGCGGCGACGATCGCGCGCTGCCACGCGCACCTCGTGCCCGAGCGCCTGCCGTTCCTCGCCGCCCTGCCCGAACGCCCGTGCACCGCCGACCTGATCGACCTGCCGCCCGGCGTCGCACTGGTCGAGAAGGACGTTCCGTGCTGCCTGCTCGGCGTGCGCGGCGGCAGCGTCGCGGCGCGCGCCGACGCGCTGCTGCGCCTCGGCGAAGCGCGGCTCGTCGCCATCTGCAACTTCGTGCTGCAGGACGACGCCGCGTGGCTCTTGCCGCGGGCCGTCGAGACACCGGCGCCGGACTTTCCGTACGCGCTCGGCGCCGCCGAACTGTGGGGCCGCTGGTGCTACATGGACGAGGAGCCGTTCGCCGCTGCGACGTCGCCGATGCTCGAACGGGCGCTGGTCGCCGCGGCGATGCCGAAGCTCGGCTGAACCGCCGCGGGCGATGGCCAGCGCGTCACTTGCCGCCCCGTCGCGCCGGATCCTGGCCGTAGAAGCGCTGCAGCTCGGCGTAGAGCGACGGGTGACGCGCCGCGAGCGCCGCCCCGCGTTCGAAGAAGCACTCGGTCGCCACCGCGAAGAACTCGGCGGGGTTGGTGGCGCCGTAGTGGTCGAGCAGCGTCGGCCGGCCGCGGTCGGCGGCCTTGCTCAACGCGTCGAACTCGCGCTGCATCGCCTCGCGCCACGGCGCCGCATCGGCCCGCGCGCGCAACGGCGGGCGGCCGTCGGCGCGGCCGTCGATCAGGTCGAGCTTGTGCGCGAACTCGTGCAGCACCAGGTTGTGCCCGTCCTTCGGGTCGAACGCACCGTGCCGCGCGGCGTCCCACGCGAGCACCACCGGCCCTTCGCGCCAGGCTTCGCCGAGCACGTGGCGGTCTGGCTCCGCCATGCCGGCTCCGTCGAGCGAACCCGGCCGCCGCCAGCCGGACGGGTAGACCAGCACCGTCGACACGTTCGCGTAGTAGTCGTGGTCGAGACCGAGCAGCAGCAGGCACGCGGTCGCGGCGATCACCACGCGCATCTCGTCGTCGACCTCGAGCCCGCCGCAGCCTTCCCAGCGCCACTCGGCGACGACTACGCGCAGGTCGCGCCGCAGCCGCTCCTGGCAGGTGGGTGCGAGCTGCCGGTAGAACGGCAGCTGCGCGAGGAACGGCGACCACTGGTCCGGGAACGGTTGGGCCAACAGCCGACGGCGACGGAAGGTCCGCCACGGCGACAGCAGCCAGTTGGGAAGTTGCAGCATCGGCGTGCCCCAGGAGCGAAGAGCGTTCGGACCGGTTCAACCCCGCGCGCCAGCAACGGAGCGGCGACCGACAGAGCGACGGCCCCGCGCCGGAGCCGCCTGGATCGAGAGGCTCATCCGCAGAACGGAGAAGAGCCGGGTGAGCGTGGCGACGGTGACGGATCCACTGTCATCCGCATCTTCGATCCGAGAGATCACACTCTGTCGTGTTCCCATGAGTTTCGCGAGAGCCGCCTGGGTCAGGTTCCGCGACTCACGAGCAGCCAGAACCAGCTCGGCGACCTGGCAGCGGACCACCTGCTCTTCGATGGCGGCGCGCATCTCGGGATCGTCGTCGCGCCCCAGGATCTTCCGTGCGTCGCTCGTCGTCTTGGTCTTGACCGTCTTCATGGTGCCAGGTCCTTCTGGTGTGTGTGCCGTGCTGGGTTGGCGAGGAACGCCTTCTTGCGTTCGATTGCGCGCTCGAGGTCGACGGCCGGGATTTCCCGTTCCTTCGTGAGGCAGTGGGCAAGGACCGCGACGTTCTTGCCGTGGAAGAAGTAGCGGATGCGGTAGTTCACGTTCCGTTGCCTCGCGCGCAGTTCGTAGATCCCGTCCTGGAGGTAGTCCGCCGTCGGCCGCCGCATTTCGTGACCTTCGTGGGCCAAGCGTTCGATCTTGGCTCGGCAGTCCACGTAGGCCTTCACGTTCGATGCTCGCAGCTCCTGCAACCAGTCGTCGACGGGACCGATTCCGTCGGCCTCCTGGTATAGCGGTAGAGCAGCAAGCTGGTCTTCGGCATGCAGCCCGGACCGATATCGCGAAGAAGTGATCTTCGTCCGGGAAAGGGGCCGGGGCCCCGAACCGCGACCCGACCGCAGGTTCTGCCGCCTGCGGCCCCCGCACTGCCGTGACACCAAGCGATCGCACGCCGAGGCGCTGCGGACTCGCTACCGTCCCCCGCCGCTCGATGCCCGCCGACCCACTGCTGCCGATGCGCTTCCTGCTGGTCTTGTTCGCCGGGTTCGTGAACAAGGAACAGGCCAAGGTCATCGACTACCTGCGCGAGGAGAACCGGGTGCTCCGCGAGCAAGTCGGCAGGCGGCGACTGCGGTTCACGGACGAACAACGCGCTCGGCTGGCCGCCAAGGCCAAGGCGCTGGGTAGATCGGTGCTCGAAGCCGTCGCCTCCATCGTGACGCCCGACACGCTGCTGCGCTGGCACCGCGTGCTGGTGGCGCGGAAGTGGACGCGGCCCGGCGCCGCTCGCCCAGGCCGGCCACCGGTCATGCGCACGATCCGCGAGTTGACGCTGCGCATGGCGAAGGACAACCCGAGTTGGGGCTACACGAGGATCGTCGGCGCGCTGAACAACGTCGGGCACAGCGTGGCGCGGACGACGGTCGCGAAGATCT
>CANGSN010000299.1 GCA_947455805.1 Planctomycetota bacterium | reverse complement strand
GCCGCGAGGGCCGCAAGCGTCGCGCCGCGCCGCGGCACCGCGACCTCGCGGCCATCCGCCGTGCGGACGACGAGCTGCCCGCCCTCGGCGCGCAACGCCGACGGTTCCGCCACCATCGCGGCCGCCAGCTCGAACTGCCCGGAGCCCAAGTGCCCGACGAAGCGCTCCACCGTCTGGTGCGGCCACCGCAGCCACCAAGCCGACCCGAAGATGGCGGTCGCGGCGACGAGCGCGAAGGCGAGCGGACGGAAGCTGCGTCGCTGGATCGCCATGCCGGCGAGTATCGCGCTGGCCGTGGCAGCGACCAACGACGGTCGCGCTGCGGGCGACGGTTCGCCGACCGTCCGCATCGATCCAGCCGAGCTGTTCCAGCCGACCTGTTCCGGGCCGACCGCAAGCCTGCCCACCCGGAGCGGCAACATGACTCCTAGGTATCCTCTGTGCGATGCTCCGGGACCAGACCGAGTACCGGCCTCCACAGGAGGTCGCCGCGGCCTGACCTCATGCCGCGGCTACCGCCCGCGGCAGAAACTCACCCTTGCAAAAGGGTGGGGAGCCCCCCCCTCGGGCATCGTCGCGTCCGGGGGCTCGCCGTCGCCCACGAATCCGCGCGCCACGCCGCGCGCGGCCAACGCGGACCCCTGCGAGTTGCTGCCGGCGGACGCTGCGTCAGAAGCCGATCGTCACCGTGTTGCCGTTCGACGTGACGAGGTTGAGCGGCGTCGCCTGCGAGAACACGACGGCCTGCGCCGTCATCGACACGCCGGCCAGGGCGTTGCTGGCCGGGATCGGCAGCCCGATGTTGGCGTTGCCGCCCATGGCGGGCTCCGACGTCGCGCCGAGATCGGCGGACGTGTACGCAAAGCAGCCGGGCATGCCGATCGCGGTCAGGTCGACGGCAGGCGCCAAGGCCGACGTGCCGAATACCTGGAATGCGAGTGGCGACGCCGCCGGAATGTCCGAGATCGTGTACTGGAACTGGGCATTGCCGACGAAGGGCAGGCCGATGTGCGTCATCCACAGCGGGCCGCACGCCGCGGGCGTGTCGGGGATGGCGATCACTCCGGTCAAGGCGCTGAGGTCGGTTGGCTCGCGGAGGATCGAGGCGCCGCCGACGGAGTAGCCGACGAAGGTGGAGTCGTAGGTGGCCGCCTGGATGCCGGAAGCGCCGAGGACGACCAACGCGACGTCGCCCGTGGCGACGTCGAACTGCCACTGCACCGTGCTGGGCAACGCCACCGAGCGGCTGTGCACACCGTTCCACGTCACGTATGCGACGCCTGCGACTTCTTCGTACACGATCGGGCCGCTGCCGGGACTGGCCTGATCGAAGTCGTGCCAGAAGTGGAACGCCGTGTTCGGCCAGTCCTGCAGCAAGGACGGGTACATGAAGAACCACTGGATCGGCGGCCCGTCCAGCTCCACCTGGCCCTTGGTCCGCACGTTCAGGGTGTTCGTCGTGCCGCCGGCGTACGGCATGGGCGCCGACAGGGTGAAGGCCTGCTGGCCATCGGTCGCGCCGGCCGCGACCGGCTGGGCGCTGGCCGACGGCGCCACGAACGGCGCCGGTTGCTGCACGAGGATGTAGCCGCTGGCGCTGCGGATCCATAGGAACGAGGTCTGCGCCAGGTCGAAGGGCCGCCCGGAGAGCCCCGGGCCGCTGAAGGCCTCGTAGAGCGACTCGGACGGATCGCCGCCACAGCCCTCGCCGAAGTCGACGGCGGCGGCGCACGCGGACGACGGCCCGAGCAACGCGAACTGCCAGCCGGGGTTCGCCGGCGTCAGCAGCAGCCGGTTGTTCGCCATGTCGAACGTGTTGGCGACGACGAACTGCTCGAACGTGTTGTGGTTGGTCGAAGATCCACCACCCGACAGATCGACGCTGGCGGGCAACGCGCCGCCGGTGAACACGCCGACGATGCCGTGGTCGGAGACCCCGCCGAAGAGCGAGTTGTTGGTCACGTTGACGCCGTAGTCGAACTGCACCTGGCCGTTCGGGAACAGCGTCATCGCGAGGTCGAACTCGGGCGCCGGGAAGCCGAAGCTCGCCACCGACCGCCATTCGATGCGGCACGACGTCGGCGAGCTGTTGTCGATGTGGACGCCCGCCCCCGGCGTCGTGCTGCCGCCGACGCTGTCCGACCACATCGCGGCGAGGATCGGCCGGCCGGCGGCGAAGTTCGCCAGCGACGGCGTGTAGGTGAACTGTCCGCCGGCTGGCGGTGTCGGCGTCCCGCCGTTCGAAAGGGCGGCGAAGCCGTGGTCGGAGACGTGGATGTCCGTGTAGGTCGCGCCACCGAAGGGGAAAGCGAAGCCGATCGGCGCCGCGGGGTAGACCGCGTCCCGGAGGTTGCCCAGCATCGTGCCGGCGGGGGGACCGACGAAGCAGGTCGAACCCTGAGCTGGCACGACCGAGGAGGCGAGAAGCAATGCCGAAGTGACCAGGAGTTTCATCGTCGTGGTACCGAAGTCAGGCGTTGGGCAAGTCAGGGCGGTTGGCGGTGGTCTGGATGACGCTTCGCACAGGTGCGGCGGCGATCGGGGCCACCGCCAGCCATGGCGTCGTGTCGCCAGAGCGCTACGGCGCGACGCTGCGCAGGCCAGCGCTGGCGGCGAAGCCCGCCGGCGCCGTCAGGTCGAGCACCGCCAACTGCCACCAGGTGCTGGCCCCCGTCGGCACGTTGGCAGGCCACGGCAAGCCCAGCGACCAGCGACCCTGCGCGTCGAACGCCGCCACCAGCGTGACGTCGAGCGACGGCACCAGCGTGCCGCCGAAGATCGGCACGTTGAGCGCGCTCGCGCCGAGGATGAACACGCCTAAGCTGTTCGGCGCGACGTTGCTGGCGCGGAACGTCACCGCGTTGCCTGCCGTCAGCGTGCCGAGGCCGGCCAGCGCCGGCTCGCCGAGCGCGCCGGCGATGCCGCCGCCGAGGTTCGTCCACGGGCTCGGCGTGCGGTACGCACGCAGGTCGGCGCCGACGCCGGCCACGACCAGCGTGCCGTCGGCGGCGAGCACCGGGCCGCCGATGTTGATGCTCGGCACGGGCACCTGCCAGAGCAGCGTCAAGTCGCGGTCGAACACCATCAGCGCGCCGTTCGCACCGCTGGCGCCGAAGCCATTGCCGAAGTAGACGCGCCCGTCGGCGTCGACCACGACGCGCCCCCCCAAGCCGCCCGTGCCGAGCGGCACCGGGTAGGTGTTACGCACGGCGCCGGTCTGCGCGTCGAGGCGCGCGAGGAACTCGCCGGGCTGCACCATGTAGACGCTGCCGTCCGCACTGCACGCGAACTCGCCGCCGACCATCGGTTCCGACGGCACCGCCCAGCGCTGCAGCAGCGCCGTGCCGGTGTCGGTGAAGGCAAAGAATTGGTCGAGCAGGGGGCTGCCCGTCGCCCGATTGACGTAGACCGTGCCATCCGGCCCGACCATCGGATGATGCTGGTTGGTGTAGCCCCCAGGCAGGGCCGGGCTCTCGTACGCGTAGGCCCCGGTGGTCGCGTCGTACCGCTTGAGCACCTGCCCCGCGAAGTCCAGATCGACGACGTAGACGGCATTGCCGAAGAGCGCCGGACCGCACGGCTCGCCGGCCGGTGCTTGGCGACTCGCCGTCCAGACGGTCCCGCCGTCGCTGGCTCGTATGCGCCAGATGTTCTGGAAGCCCGCGACGATCAGGTCGCCGTTGTCGGCGAAGACGCAGCTGTCGTAGGCGCCGGCGTTGATCTGCGTCCCGGTCCAGACCGTGTTGCCGGTCGCGGCGTCGAGCGCGAACAACCGTGCCCATGCCGTGCCGCTGTTGCCCGAACGCGCGGTGAAGACGAGGCCGTTGCGGGCACCCAGCACGTGCGTCGTCCAATCGCCGGGGAAGGTCGGCAGGTCGCGGCGCCAGAGCTGCGCACCGGTCGCGAGGTCGAGCGCGAAGATCGGCGCGTCGTTGGCGCCGCCACCGAAGGCCGTCTGGCGCACGACGAACACGCGGTCGCCGACGACGACGGGCTGCCAACCGGCGATCGAAGGCGGACCCGAGGACCACAGCGGCTGCGGCGACAAGGGCCCGTAGGCGGCGGTCATGCCATTGCGCTGCGCGTTGCCGCCGGAGTTGGTCCAGTCCTGCGCCGTGGCGGACGACGCAGCGGCGAAGAGCGCGAGCGGGACGGCGAGGCAACACGCGCCGGCAAGGTTGGATCGGGGCATGGCGGCTTGACGGAAAAGCGGACTTGGACGGCCGACCGGGAACTGCTTCCGGGCTCGGGGGAGGAGAGCGCTGCCTCGTTCGGGACCGGGCAGGAACCGGTTGGCAGGGCGGTCTGGAGATCGCCCTTCCTGGGTCAAGGCGACGGCGGCGACCCGTCCGTGCCACGAATGCGCAAAATCCCGCGGCCGGCCGGCGCGGTCGCGGTGCCCGGAGGCGGAACCAGCGAGCATGACCAGGCAAACGCAGGGCAACGGCATCAGGCAAGCGAGCATGGCACCTCCGGATCGATGGACGGCGAGGGCGGACAATGATCCAACGCAAGCACCCGGTGACGTACCACGGGGTGTTGGCGCCAGCTTCGGGTCTGCGGCCGCAGGTGGTGCCGAGGCGTGTGGAGGAGGAAGGTGAGGCCGGCGGCTGTCGGCACGGGGCCACTGGGGGAGCGGCTGGCGCGGAGTCGGCCGAGGGCGTCGCGGCTGC
>CANGSN010000298.1 GCA_947455805.1 Planctomycetota bacterium | reverse complement strand
TCGCGCACACCGAGCGCGCGTGGCGCTTCTACCGCCGCTCGTTCCCGCGCTGATCCTGCGCACCGTCCGCCTGCTTCGCCCACGTGTTGTTCTTGCGGTCGGCGTCGAGCGTGACGAAGTCCGGATCGCTCGCGACCTTGGTCGCGCCCGGGCCAAAGCGCAGCGTCGCCGTGCGCGCCGCCTGCCACTGCGCCTCGCTCACCACCTGCCGCTCGGTGCGGCCGTCGGCGAACGTCGCCATCACCGTGCACGGATGCACCGCGCGGCCGCGGTCCTCGACCGTGACCACCGTGGCGTCGGCGAGCTCTTCGACCTTGCCGAGCGCGTGCTCGAGCTTCCACGCCTCGAACAGCCACGTGCGGAAGTACGGTTCCAGGTCGCGCTGCGCCACGTCGGCGAACGTGCGGAAAAGGTCGTAGGGATACGGGTGCTTCATCGCCCAGTCGGCGGCGTAGCGACGGAACGCGGCGAAGAACACCTCGTCGCCGAGCAGACCGCGCAGCTGGTGGAACACCGCCGCCGGCTTCGTGTAGCTGGCGTAGCCGAAGTCGTCCTCGCCGTAGGTGTCGGCGTGGCGCATGCAGACCGTGTCGCCGCCGCTGCGAACCTGCATCGCGTACGTCAGGATGTCCTGGCGCGGGCCGTTCTTCCGCTTGGTGAAGTCGTCGCGGCACAGGGTCGTCCAGAACGACGTCAGGCCTTCGTCCTGCCACGCGTAGCGCTTCTCGTTGCTGCCGAGCAGCATCGGGAACCACATGTGGATCAGCTCGTGCGCGATCGTGTCGGCCGGCTGGCGACCGCCGACGATCGTCATCATCGGATACTCCATGCCGCCGCCGATGATGCCCTCGCACGCGGTCATGTGCGGCCACGGGTACGGATACAGCTGCGCCGACATGTACTCGATCGTGTGGCGCGCATACTCGGCGGCGCGCACCCAGTCGCCGCTGTTCGGCTCGTAGACGGCGTGGATCGCGCAGGTGCCGTCCTTGCCCGCACCGTGCTTGTCCTTCACCACGGCCTGCGTGCAGTCCCACAGGTAGGTGCGGGCGATGCTGACGGCGGCGTCGCGCACGTTCTCGGCCTGGAAGCGCCACGTCAGCGAACCGTTCGCCGAGGTCGCGGTGACCGCGCCCTGCTCGTGGTCCTCCTTGGTGATCACGTGCACGACCTCGCGGTTGCCGGGGGCGAGTGCCTTCGCCAGCGCCTCGCGCGCCTTGCCCGTCAGCACCTCGTCGGCGTTCTGCAGTTCGCCGGTCGCGCGCACCAGGTAGCCCTGCGGCACCGTGATCGCGAGCTCGTAGTCGGCGTAGTCCATGTAGAACTCGCCGTTGCCGCGGTGGGGGTCGGCGACCCAGCCCTCGACGTCGTCGAACACGGCGAACTGCGGGTACCAGTAGCCGAGGTAGATCACCTTGTCGTCCTCGTGGCCCATGCGCGGCGCGGTGCCGGCCTTCGGGATCGCGAACGACCAGTCGACCTCGATCGTGACCTCGCCGCCGGGCGCGAGCTTCTCGGACAGGGGGACGATGAAACGAGTGTCGCGCACGCGCGTGCGCACGGCCTTGCCGCCGAGTCGCACCTCGGCGAGTTCGAAGCCCGGCGTCGGCACCACGGTGCGCGTGCGCGGGGCGCCGCCCTTCATCAGGTCCTGGTAGGCGTGCAGCACGAGCCGGTCGAGCGTGGCCGGCGAACGATTGACGTAGGTCAGCTTCGCCTTGCCGACGAGCCGCGCCTGCTGCGGATCGACCGTCGCCTCGATCTGGTAGCGCGCGTAGTTGGTCCAGTGCTTCTGGCCGGGGCGGCCGTTGGCCGTGCGCGTGCCGTCTTCGATCGCACGGACGAAGTCGTCGGGCAGGTCGATCGGATACGGCACGACACGCGCGGCGCCCGGAGCTTGGGCGAAGGCGAGGCTGCTCAGCAGCAACGAGCAGACGACGAGCGAGGGTCTCGGCATGGTGGGGCTCTACGCAGTGGGGGCGGGCAGTGTTGGGCTCGAGCCGGCGCCCCGCAACGTTCTGCTGGTTGCTTGTGCCGCGAACGGCATCCGGCATCATGGCCGAGCGAACACGCGGCAGGATCGGGGATGTCGCGGCGCTTCGGCCGGTGGCGGCAGTCGTCGTCCGCCAGCTCCGTTCGTCGCCGCACTCCCGACCGCCTCCGACCGCCCTGCCGAATCCCCGCCATGCCGATCCGACCGACCGTTCTCAGCCTCCTGTTCGCCTTCGCCGCAGCGGTGCTGCCGGCGCAGGATTGGCGCACCGAGAAGGTCGCCGACGTCGGCGTCGCCTTCGACGCGCCGAGCCGCCTCGAGCGCCTGCCGATGAAGATCGGCGACGACATGCTCTACCAGCGTGCGCGCCTGCGGCCGAAGGACGACGCCGACTACGTTCGCGCCCAGTACTACTGGACCTGCGACGTGCTCGAGTTCCGCAAGACGCCGCCGAAGGACGACGACGTCAAGGTGCCCGAGGGCGTGCCCAAGGAACTCGCGGAGCGCTTCAAGGCGATGATGCGCAGCCGGCGCAGCGACGTGAAGACGGGCTTCAAGCAGTGGCTGACCGAACGCACCGAAGCCCCGCAGCAGACGTTCGAGGTGCAGGGCAAGGCGAAGAAGGGGCGCTCCGGCAAGCTCGACTACGCGCACTGGGTGTGGACCGAGAAGGACGGCTACGGGCCGGTCGGCGTCAGCTACTGCGAAGCCGCGGTCTACACGTTCGAGGACCGCGAGGTGGCGCTGCTGATCTACATGCCGCTCGAGACCGACAAGCCCGGCAAGCCGAAGGGCAAGTGGAAGACGATCATCGACCGCATGATCCAGAGCGGCGAGGCGGTCGACGCCGCCGACGGGGGCGACGACGTCGACAAGAAGCGCGACCGGTTCGCCGACACACCGGAGAAGCAGAAGGCCCTCGCCGAGGCGAAGAAGAACATCGAGGGCCTGAGTGGCTGGGACTACTTCACCTCCCCGAACTACATCGTGCTCTACTCCTGGGACTTCGAGAAGCCGGCGGAGCGCCTCGTAGCCCGCAAGGAAGCGGAGTTCTACAGCTCGCGCCTCGAGCGCATGCGGTCGCTGTACCTCACCGCCTACCCGCTCGATGCGACCGGCACCAAGGCGCAGTGGCCGGACCCGGCGACCGTGCCGGCGGCCGGGCAGCCGCGCACCGGCGAGATGAGCGACGAAGAGAAGGAGGCGAAGGCCGAGGCGGATGCCCACGAGCAGGCCAACAAGGACAAGCTCGGCACGCTGCGCTACTCGGTGTTCCGCTTGTGCGCGACGTACGACCAGTTCCAGAAGTACGGCCAGTCGCCCGCCGGCGTCGTCGGCTGGTTCTCGCCGCAGAGCAAGGAGCTCGTCGTGTTCCTCGGCGGCGACAAGATGATGGGGGCCGGCGCCACCGAGACGGTGACCTACCACGAAGGCTGGCACCAGTACGCCGACTTCTACTTCGACCACCCGCTGACGCCTCGCCGAGGCCAGCTGCACCGCTGGTTCGACGAAGGCCACGGCGACTACTTCGGCTCGTTCCGCTGGATCGGCGGCTACTGGAAGTACGTCGGCAGCAGCATGCGCAACGAGGACGTCAAGCAGATGGTCAAGAAGGGCGACCACGTGCCGTTCAAGGACATCGTCTACTGGGACGTCCGGCGCTTCTACGGCCAGAACGCGCCCTACTACTACGCGCAGGCCTATTCGATGATCGACTACCTGCGGCGCGGCGAGAAGGACAAGAACTGGGACGCGAAGTGGGGCCAGGTGCTCGACACCTACCGCAAGGTGATGCTGGTCACCGGCTCGGCGAAGCAGGCGAGCGATGCCGCCTTCAAGGGCTGGCAGGACGACGACTGGCAGAAGCTGGAAGCGGCGTGGAAGGGCTGGGTCAACAGCCCGAACTGGCTCACCGGCAAGTGAGCCGAAGCCGCGCCGTGCGCGTCAGCGCGGCAGCGGCACCAGCTCCGGCCCGTCGGTCGCCGCCTCGATGGTCGCGATCGCCGCGCGCACGCACTCGGCCTTCTGCTTCATCAGCTCGCGCGGGAAGTGCGGTTCGTCCTTGGCGAAGTACTCGGCGAGCTGCCGCAGTTCGGGCAGCACGACCTTCGCCTTGGCGCCGTAGCTGCAGAGGATCTCCATCAGCTCCGGCGTGCGCTTCTCGCTGGCCCACGGGTTCTGGTCGCGCGCGTACTGCACGCACGCCGCGATGCCCTCGGCGATGCGGTTCTTCGCCAGCACGCGCAGCCCTTCGACGCGGACGCCGTCGGCGAACATCTCGCCGCTCGGTGCTGGTTCCTGCACCGCTTGCAGGATCGCCGGCAGCAGCGGCGCGATCGCGGCGGCCGGCAGGTTGCGATAGACCGAGCCGATGGTGCTGCGCGCGCGCCCGTCCTGGTTCTGCAGGCCGGCGCGCACGGCGGTCTGCAGCGCGTCCGGGTCGACGCCGTCGAGCGAACGGCTCAGCAGGCCGCCGTGTTCGCGATCGAACAGCGCGAACGTCAGGTAGCGCTGCTGCATGCCGCGGGGATCGCCGTCGGGGTCCAGCTTCGTCAGCAGCGCGAGCATCTCGGGGATGGCCACGACGGCGGCCTTGCCGGTGTGCGCCAGCGCCGTGGCGGCCTGGATGCGCAGCCACGGTTCGGGCGCCGACAGCAGCGAGCGCAAGGCCGGCACGGCGGCCGCG
>CANGSN010000297.1 GCA_947455805.1 Planctomycetota bacterium | reverse complement strand
AGTGCCCGCAAGGGCTTCCCACCAATGTGGAACAGAGATTCCGGTCGGCGGCTTCACGGCCGCCGACCGGATTTTCCCCTCCCCGTCCCCCTGCGCACTCGGCCCCCGCAGACCCGGGCAGCCGTCGCGCTCGCTGCGGCATTTCCGCCGACTTCGTTGCGACCACGGGCCCGGCCCCTACGAAGGTGCGCCCCATGCCCATCTACACCCGCACCGGCGACGACGGCGACACCGGCTTGTTCGGCAATCGCCGCGTCTCGAAGGACCACGTCCGCATCGAGGCCTACGGCACCGTCGACGAGCTGAACGCGTTCGTCGGCGTGCTGCGCGCCGAGCCGCTCGACGCCGAGTTCGACCGGCAGTTGAAGTCGATCCAGGACGCCCTGTTCGAGATCGGCGCCGACCTCGCGACCGAAGGCGGCAGTGCCTCGGTGCCGCGCGTCGAGCCCGCGGTCCAGGAGCTGGAGCAGTGGATCGATGCCAGCGAGGCCGAACTGCCGCCGCTGCGCAGCTTCGTGCTGCCCGGCGGCACGCGTGCGGCGGCGCTGCTGCACGTGCTGCGCACCGTGGCGCGGCGCGCCGAGCGCCGCTACTGGACGCTGGTGCGCGAGGTCGGGCTGGAGCCGCAACTGGCGGTGCCGAGGGCGATCGGCATCTACCTCAATCGCCTGTCCGACCTGTGCTTCTCGTGGGCGCGCCGGGCGAACCGTCGGGCGGGCGTTCCGGACGTGCCGTGGACGCGTAAGGAAGCCTGACGCGTAAGGAAGCCTGACGCGTAAGGAAGCCTGACGCCTAAGGAAGCCTTCGAGCCGCGCACAGACGCCGCAGCGGAGCCCGTTGCGCCACTTCGCCGACGTGGGAACGACGCGTGGCGGCGTCTGGAGAGGCTGATGCGGGTCGCCTCTAGGCGAGCCGCGCACAGACGCCGCAGCGGAGCCCGTTGCGCCACTTCGCCGACGTGGGAACGACGCGTGGCGGCGTCTGGAGAGGCTGATGCGGGTCGCCTTCAGGCGAGCCGCATCACACCGGGCCGGCGGCCGTGCGCCCGAGGCGGCAAGCGCGGCGCAGCCACATCATGGCGCGCTCGACTTCGCGCGGACCGGTGACCGGGATCTCGACGAACTCGCGCGAGTGCGGGTCGCCGTCGTCCGGCATGCGCTTGGCGCCGATGATCTTCAGCGCTTCGGTCACCTGCGGCGGGGCAAGCTTGACGACCACGCCCTTCTTGCCGAGGTAGGCGAAGACCTGGCCGCGGACGAGGAAGCTGTCCTTCCCATCACGCTTCTCCCGGGCAACGTCCTTCCAGGCGCAGAGCCGCTCGACGATCGTGGCAAGTGGATCCATGAGGGCAAACAGTATACCAGCCGAGCGAGCGAACCGCCAGCGCTAGGGCTCGGCATCGTACGAGCATTGTGGGAGGACCGCTGGATCGGTGGTCGACACCAATGCCGCGCCGACGCCGATCATCAGGCCGTAGCCGAGCACCGGGCCAAAGCCGAACCCGAGCAAAGGAGCCGGCGTCCAACCCAGCAGGGAGACGAGGAAGAGGACCGCGTAGTCGACCGGCACCGCGACCGCCTCGCCTCGCCAACGGGCCAGCACGACCGCCGCCGTCCCCATCCAGCGCCGCGCAGCAACAGGGTCAGGGTCGGTCGTCCGTCGACACCGCGAAGGAACCGCACCGACCCACTGCGCCTCTCACTCGACCAGCGACGGGAAGATGCGGCGCACGCGTTCGAGGTGCTGCTCGGCCTCGTCGCCACCCTTGCCCTTGCCGGCCAGCACCGCCAGCAGCGACAGCAGGTCCTCGCCGCTGACCGTGTAGGTCGCCTTCGGATCCTTGGCGACCTGCCTGGCCAGCCGCTTGTGCGCCACCTTCGGCGTCAGCACGTAGACCGGCTCGGGTTTGGCTTCGCCGGTCAGTTCGCGCAGCGCCGCGTCGGCGACGCGGCGCTCGTCGCCCGGGGCGGCGGCCAGCACGCGGCGGCAGACCTGCTTGGCCTTGGCCCACGACAGCTTGTCGGCGGCGAGCAGCGCACGCACGCGCGGGTCCATGCCCGGCACGTAGCGCAGGATGTCCTCGACCCAGCCTTCGCTCTTGTCGAGGAAGGTGCCGATGCGCTCGACGGACCAGCCGGCGTTGTTGAGGAACAGGATCGTGTCGAAGTAGTCGCTGATCTTCGCGTCGAGGCGATCGGCGTTCAGCTTCAGGTTGAGCGCGCGGATCTCCTCGAGGTCGCCGGTGACGACGCGCACGTCGACGCGGTCGTACCAGCCCGGGTTGGTCGCACGGATGCGGCGGATGGCGGCGATGCGATGGAAGCCGCCGACCAGGAAGTACTCGCGGGCCTTGCGCTCCCAGACCACCAGCGGCTCGAGCAGGCCGTTCTTCTGGATGTCCTCCTGGTAGTGCGCGACCTTCGCCGTGTTCAGCTCGCGATGGTTCGCGATCAGCGGGTGCTCCTGCACCTGATCGATCGGCACGTAGTCGTAGCGCTTGGTCGTGACCATGGCAGGCACCGTTGCGCGCGGCGGGAGGCCGGGAACGCAACGGCGCAGCTTGGCCGCGCAGGCACCGGGAGTCCAGCAAGGGCGCCGTTCCCGGGCCGTCGCCTGCTTCGGATCAGCGGCGCGAGAACAGGTTCTTCGTCACCAGCCAGACCATCGCCGGATACTCGTCGAGCCGGCGGCGCAGGTACTGGATCGCCATGTCCCAGCCGAGCGCGAACGGCACGTAGAGCCGCGCCTTGATGCCCTGCCGCAGCAGGTCGGCGAGGAAGCGTTCGCGCGGCACGCCGTAGAGCATCTGGATCTCGAAGCGATCCTTGCCGATGCCGGCCTTCGCCACCTGCTCGAGGAACCGCCGCACGTAGGCGTCGTCGTGGGTCGCGAACTCGACGTAGTGGCCGCGCTTCAGCAGCGTCTCGGCGAACGTGAGCATGCGTTCCTTCATCGCCGGCTTGTCGGTCAGTGCGACCTCGGCCGGCTCGCGGTAGATGCCGATCACGAGGCGCACGCGGCAGCCCTTCGGCAGCGCGTCGAGGTCGCGCTCGGTGCGGTTCATCCGCGTCTGCAGCACGATGCCGACGTGGTCCATGCCGCGTTCGTGCATGGCCCGGAACGTCGCCAGCGTGAAGTCGGTCCAGTGTCGACTCTCCATGTCGATCGACAGCGCGACGCCCTTCTGCTTCGCGCGTTCGGCGATCGCGAACATCGCCTCGCGCGAGCCGGCGGCGTCGCCGCCGTGCTGCATCGGCTTCGTCGTGTAGGACGACGGCTTCAGCGACAGCGTCGGCCGCACGTCGACCGGCAGCGCCGCCGCGGCGTCGACCATCTGCAGGTAGGCGTCGACGTTCTGCTGCGCCTGCTGGTCGGTGCGGATGTCCTCGGCCAGCAGGTCGAGCGTCGACCACAGGTGGCGTTCTCGCCGCAGCTTCTGCACGACGTCGACGGCCTTGGCCAACGAGTCGCCGGCCACGTAGGGGCTGGCGAAGGACCGCACCAGGAAGGCGGGGATGACGCGGATCAGCGGGTTCACAGGGGGGCGGGGATCATGCCGGCCGAGGGGCAAAGACGCCAACGCGCCGCGACAGGCTCAAGTTCGCCCATGCCATCGGGCCGATCCAGCCATGGATCGGAGGCAGTGCCGCCCATCGGCGGCCGAGGCAAGGCGATGCGCATCACGTGGTTGTTGGAGGTTGCGGACCAGCTCTGGGGCGGCGTCAAGGTCGCTCTGGAGAACGCCAATTGGCAACACCGGCAGGGGCACCGGGTCACCGTCGCCAGTCGTTCGGGGCCACCGGCCTGGATGCAGCTCGAATGCGATTTCCGCCGCGTGCAGGACTTCCGCAGCGAGCACCTGCCGGACGCCGACGTGCTGGTCGCCACCTACTGGACGACGGTGTCGTGGGCGCGCAGTGCAGCGCCGACGAAGGGCGCGCCGGTGCACTTCTGCCAGGGCTACGAAGGCGATGGCGCCGAGAACGAAGCGCTGCGCGATCGCATCGAGTCGGCCTACCGGCTGTCCGGCGTGCAGCGCGTCACCATCTCGCCGCACCTGACGCGCCTGTTCCAGCAGCGCTTCGGCATCGCCGCTTCGCAGGTGCCGTACACGATCGACCACGCGGTGCACTTCCCCGGCCCCGAGCGCCAGCCGGGCACGCCGCTGCGCGTCGGCCTGGTCGGCCCGTGGCAGGTCGCGTGGAAGGGCCTCGCCACCGGCTACGCCGCCTGCCAGCTCGCCCACCAGGCCGGCCAGCAGCTGGTGCTGGTGCGCGCCACCAACACCGCGCCGGATCCGGCCGAACTGCAGCAGCCGTTCCCGATCGAGTGGCACCGGCAGCTGCCGCCGTCGGCGATGGGCGACTTCTACCGTTCGCTCGACCTGCTGATCGCGACCAGCACCGGCGCCGAGGAAGGCTTCTTCCTGCCGGCGGTCGAGGCGATGGCGTGCGGCGTGCCGACGATCCTGACCGACGTGCCGTGCTTCCGCGACCATCAGGCGCTGGCTGGCAACGAGCACTACGCGATGTTCGTGCCGCCGAACGATCCCGCGGCGCTGGCCGAGGCCATCGTCGTCGGTGGCGCGATCCAGGACGTGCGCACGACGCTGCGCCGCGAAGGCCTGCGCCTCGCCGCGCACTACCGGCCGGAGACGCACGGCCAGGCGTTGCTGCAGGT
>CANGSN010000296.1 GCA_947455805.1 Planctomycetota bacterium | reverse complement strand
TGCAGGCGATGCGCGCCGCCGGCGGCCGCTGAGCCGGTCGGCCGCGAACGGCTCGCCGCGTGTAGGGCGATCGCACCGCCGGCAGTAGCCTGCCGCGATGGCCACGTTCGCCAAGCACCTGCTGACGATCGGCGCACTCGCCAGCGCGCTGCTCGCGCAGTCCCCGACCCCGCCAACCGCCAACGCCGGCCAGATGGACGGCTACCTCGGCGTGCCGCAGCAGAAGGTGCCGCTCGACTTCGGCGGCGGCTTCGCGATGCACGTCGCCGCCTGGCCCCTGCTGGCGGCGTGGCCCGGCGACCAGTTCCAGACCGGCCTGTTCGGCACCTGGATGTTCGCGCACCTCGGCGCCGACAAACCCGACACCAAGATCTACTCCGACGTCGAGGGCGGGCTCGGTTGGTGGCGCGACACGCGCTTCGCCACGCCGACGCCGAAGTTCATCATGGGCGGTGTCGCGCTCGAGTTCTGCATGTGGGCGAACGGGCCCGGCGCCGGGAAGGGCCGCGACTGGCAGCGACCGCTCGGCAAGTACGGCGTCGCCCAGCTCAGCCCGTGGGTACTGTGGCCACCGGACGGCCTGAACCTGCAACAGGGCACGTGCGGCGAACTGTTCGGCTACGGCTACCTGCCGCTGCCGCTGGTCGACGCGAAGGACACCACCGCGGAGGCCAAGGTGCCGACCGGAGGCCAGTGCTGGACGCTGTTCCTCGACACCGCGAACTTCAAAGGGCCGGTCGCGTTCTTCACGCCGTTCTTCTTCAGCGCTCCGACCGTGGACAAGCCCGAGCTCGCCGGCATGTTCCTCGACGCGCGTCCGGCCGATCCGAACCGCGCGCTGCAGATGGAGACGCAGTACGTGCCCGCCTACGTCGCCACCGCCGCCGACGGCACACAGCACGCGCGCGTTCTGCCGACGCGCTTCCCCAGCGACGCCGAGGGCCGCTCGGTGCTCGTGCACAACATCCGTTCGTTCCGGCAGGGCACGCTGTGGAACGACGTCGCCGCGTGGTTCGCCGGTGGTGCCGCGAGCGACGGCCGCATCGACGCCGGCCAGAGCATGGTGCACACGATGACCGGCCAAGGCTGGTCGACGTGGCGCATCCACACACCGAAGACGCCGAAGGAACAGCGCGTCGCCGTCGACTGGCGGCAGTTCGCCAAACCCGAAGCGATCGACGGCCACACGTTCTGCTGGGTGTGGGACAAGTCGCACGTGCGCCTCGGCAGCGATGGCCTGGCGACGCTGCCCGAGCACTTCGTCGTCGCCGACGCCGGCAGCAAGAAGGCGCAATGGCGCCCGGCCCCCGCCGGCACGCCGCTGCCCGACGCGCTGCGCGACGTCGCGTTCACGCCGCCGACGAAGCAGCAGCCGGAGCCGTACGTGACGCCGAGCGACGGCGCGTGGGCGAAGCCGGGCCCGGTCGCGGGGCCGTTCACCGCCGAGCTCGGCGACGGCAGCGTGGTCACCTACAGCTGGTTCCGCTTCTGCGATCAGCCGGCGCTGCAGCACGCCGACCTCAGCGACGCCGACCGCGAACGCCTGCAGCAACGCGTCGAACTGCTGCATCGGCACTGGACGAAGGAACGCGCCTACCTGCCGCCGGCGACGATGGGCAAGCTGGGGTCGCTCGATCCGGCGGTGCTGGTGACGCCGCCGAAGGGATTCGAGGTCGGCTACGTGCCGATCGTGACGCGGCAGGCGGTGAAGTAGCGCGGCGCTGGACCCGATCTTCGGCGGCCCCTTGCACAGCGCGCCGCAGCAGCTTCGCTGGCGCGTGCATGGCCAGCACCTTGATCGTTCCGATCGCCGCGATCGACAGCATCGTTCCGCACCCGAACGCCGACCGGCTCGAGATCGCGCATGTGCTCGGTTGGCAGGTCGTCGTGCCGAAGGGCCGCTACCAGCCGGGCGACAAGGTCGTCTACTTCCCGCCCGACGCGATCGTGCCGGCGGTGCACAGCGATCGCTTCGGCGTGACGCAGTATCTCGCCAATGGCCGCGTGAAGTGCGCGCGGCTGCGCGGCGTGCCGAGCCAGGGCTTCCTCGCCGCACCCGACGATGCGACCACGCCGCTCGGCACCAACATGGCCGCGTACTACGGCGTCACCAAGTTCGAGCCGCCGGTGCGCACGTTCGCGGGCGACGCGATCGACGACCATCCGTGGTTCCCGCGCTACACCGACCTCGAGAACTGGCGCAACTTCGCCACCGTGATCGCGCCGGGCGAACCGGTGGCGATCACCGAGAAGGTGCACGGCTCGAACGTGCGCGTCGGCATCGTGCGCGGCGAACGCATGGCCGGCAGCAACCGCATCCGCCGCGCCGAGCCCAGCTCGCGGCTGCACGAGAACCCGTACTGGCTGCCGTTCACGCTGCCACCCGTGGTCGCCATGCTCGAGCACTTCGCGCAGGACCACGAGCGCGTGATCCTGTTCGGCGAGACGTTCGGCCGCGGTGTGCAGTCGTTCCACTACGGGCACCGCGGCAGCCTCGGCTTCGCCGCGTTCGACCTGATGGTCGGCGACCGCTACCTCGACTGGCCCGAGCTGAAGGCGGCGTTGCAGCAGTTCGAAGTGCCGAGCGTGCCGGTGCTCTACGAAGGGCCGTTCGACGCGGCGACGATGAAGGCCTGCGCCAGCGGCAAGACGACGTTCGACGACACGCACATCCGCGAGGGCGTGGTGCTGCGCCCGCAGCGCGAGCGGTTCGACGATCGCATCGGGCGCGTGGTGCTGAAATACGTGTCCGACGAATACCTGCTCGACGAGCGCAAGACGGACTTCACCGAGGCGTGAGGGAGGCGCATCGCCGAGCACAGCAGTCGCGATGCCACCGGCGAAGCCCGTTCCCCAAGCACACGCACCACCTGCCCACCTTGTGCGCCGCGGAACATCGCGCCTACAGTGGCCGCCTTCCGATGGCCGCGACCCTCGAACTGCTCCGCCGCTGGCACGCCGGCGACGCGCAAGCGCTCGGCGAACTGGTCGCCGGTGAGGCCGCGTGGATCACCGAGCACGTGCAGCGGCGGCTCGGTCCGGTGCTGCGCCAGCGCGCCGACACGCAGGACATCGTGCAGCAGACGATGGTCGACGTGCTGCGCAGCGGCCCGCGCTTCGTCGTCGGCGATCGTGAGCACCTGCGCGCGCTGCTCGTGCGCATGGTCGAGAACGTGCTGCGTCACCAGGCGCGCCATGGCCAACAGCAGCGCCGCGACGTGCGGCGCGAACAGCCGCTGCAGCCGGCGGCGGCGACCGGCGAGTCGGTGCTGCAGCTCGGCGTCGCCGGTGATGGGCCGGGCCCGGCCACCGCGGCGGCCGCCGGCGAACAGCGCGACTGGGTGCGGCTCGCCCTCGAACTGCTCGACGCCGACGACCGCGACGTGATCGTCTGGCGCGAGTTCGACGGACTGCCGTTCGTGGACATCGCCCAGCGCCTCGGCCTCGGCGAAGCGCATGCCCGCGTGCGCTTCCAGCGGGCGCTGCCGAAGCTCGCGGCGAAGCTGCAGCTGCTGCAACGCGGACAGCTCGACCAGGCTCTGGCGCCGTGACGGCCGCGAGCTTGTCTCGGCACGGAATCCTGCGCACCTGCCGTTGCGCACGGGTGCCGTTCGGGCCTTCCCTTCTCCCCGACATGCCCGAAGCAGCGTTGCACCACGTCCCGTGAGTTCCTCGTCCCGACTCGAACGCGCGCTGACGATCTGGATGCAGGCGGCGGCGAACGGCACCACGGCCGACGTCGTGCTCGGCGCGCACCCCGACCTGCACGACCTGCTACAGCCGTTGCTGCAGCCGGAAGCGATCGCCGCCGAGCCACCGGTCGAGACCATCGGCGACTTCGAGCTGCGGCGCGTGGTCGGCCGCGGCGGCATGGGCGTCGTGCACGAGGCGCGGCAACGCTCGCTCGGGCGCCGCGTCGCACTGAAGGTGCTGGCCGAGCACGTGGCGGTCGATCCGGCGCGCATCGCGCGGTTCCGCCGCGAAGCCAGCACGTTGGCGCGCCTCGAGCATCCCAACGTCGTGCGCGTCTTCGACGCCGGCGAGGACGACGGCCGCCACTGGCTGGCGATGGAGTTCGTCGACGGCGTGTCGCTCGACCAGCGCCTGCAGCAGCTGGTAGCCGAAGGTGGGCACCACGACGGCTCGCTGCGCGAACTGGTCGTCGTCGTGCAGAAGGTCGCCGCGGCGCTCGCGCACGTGCACCAGGCCGGCCTGCTGCACCGCGACGTCAAGCCGTCGAACGTGCTGCTGACCGCCGACGGCCGCGCGTTCCTGTCCGACTTCGGACTCGCGCGCCCGGTGACCGGCGCGCCGCTGACGCAGGAGGGCATGCTCGCCGGCACACCGCACTACCTGGCGCCCGAGTACGTGACGACGGGAACGGCCAGCGCCGCCGGCGACGTGTGGTCGCTCGGGGCGACGCTGTACGAAGCGATCACGCTGGTCCGGCCGTTCGACGGCGCGCGCGACGACGTCGTGCTGCAGCGCATCGTGCAGCAGGATCCGCTCGACCCGCGCCGGCACCGGCCGGAGTTGCCGCCCGACCTCGTCGCCATCACGCTGCGCGCGCTCGAGAAGGACCCTGCCCTGCGCTACCCGGACATGCACGCGTTCGCGGCCGACCTGCAGGCGTTCCTCGACCTGCGCCCGACGGTGGCGCGGCCGCCGACGCGCGCGCGGCGCCTG
>CANGSN010000295.1 GCA_947455805.1 Planctomycetota bacterium | reverse complement strand
TCACCGCATCGAGATCACCGCATCGAGATCACTGCATCGAGATCACTGCACGGTGAACTGGTAGCCGTCGCTGAGCGTGAACGGCGGCAGGCCCAGGCAGCCAGGCGCCGCGAGCAGGTCGAGGTCCACGCCTTGGATGAAGATCTGGGCGCCAGTGAAGATCGGGTTGTTCGGGATCGGGAACGCGATCTGGCTGCCGAACAGCAGGGCCGCGTAGTCGTGCACCAGCGTGCAGCCGCACAACGGGAACCCCGAGAAGGTCGTGCCGAAGCCGATGAAGCCGAAGCCGGTCGGGTTCTTCAGCGTGGTGACGACGTCGGTGCCGATCTGGCCGTTGCCGGTGGTGCTGATGTCCATCGGGCCGCAGGCCGCCGGGATGCGCACCAGCGTCGACGGCAGGCCGAAGTAGCGGATGCCGCGGAACGCGGTGTTCGGCGACGCGGTCGCGATCGTCGTGAACGCCGAGCCGGCGCCGGTGTCGACGACCGAGACGATCGTGTTCGGGATCGTGGTCGTGGTGGCGATCGCCGTCGCGTAGAGCGTGGTCACGCCGTTCTGCGTGAAGCCGCTGAGGCCGCGGTAGCCTGCCGTCGGTCCGGACGTCAGCACGTAGGCCTGCACCCAGGTGCCGCCGACGAAGTCGTAGCGGTAGATGCCGCCCGAGCCGTTGCTGCGGTCGTCGGCGACGTAGACCGTCGTCGGCGAGGCGAAGTGGAAGTCGTAGGGCGACGGGCCGGTGGCGCCCGTGAAACCCGGCTCGATCACGCCGCCGCCGGTCATCGGCAGCGTCGGCAGGCCGTTGCCGGCCTTCCACAGGCCGACGAAGCCGCTCGAGCCCGAGGTGCCCCACAGCTGGCCGTTGTAGACGTTCAGGCAGCGCACGTTCGTCGGCGGGGTGCCGATCGCGACCGACGTGGTGTCGCCGAGGTTGGCGACGAAGCGGATGCCCTGCGTGCTGCCGGCGATCCAGAAGCGGTTGCCGTCGTCCGACGCGACCGAGCGGACGTTGGAGCCGGTGAAGGCGTCGGTCAGCGCGGTGCTGGTGTCGACGACGCCGGCGAGGTCGATGCGGGCGACGACGCGCGAGACCGGCGGGTTGGCCGAGGTGGCGACCAGGGTCGTGCCAGGCGCGGCGTTGTAGCCGGCGAGCAGCACGTAGAGGCCGTTCGTCGAGATGTTCAGGTAGCCCTCCGAGCTGGCCGAGCCCGAGTTGGTGAACACCTGGTTCAAGCCGCTGGCGACGGTCGGCATCGCGATCGACTGCACCAGCGTGCCGGTCGGCGTGTACTCGTCGACGAACACCGGCGTGGCGGTGCTGGACAGCGTGGCGGCACCGTCGCCGACGCGGGTGACCAGCAGGTTGCCGTAGGTGAGCGGGGTCTGGGCGAAGGCGGCGGCGGCGAGTGCCGCTGCGGCGACGCAGATGCGGAGGCCGTCGAGAGCGGTGTGCTTCATCTTGGAGTTGGTCCGTGGATCGGGAAGCCCGCCATCCAACACCATGGCCCCCGGTCCTGTCGACGGGCCCAAAGGTGAAGTCTCAGTCAAGGACAGCCTGGCTGCGGCGCGCCGCAAATCTGCGCCATCGGCGCGGCAGCGACCAGCGAGCGCCGCCGCGCGAACCGTTCACTGGACGGTGAAGGTGAAGCCGTCGGTCAGCGTGAACAGCGGCAGGCCGAGGCAGCCCGGCGCCGAGAAGACGTCGAGGTCGACGCCCTGGATGTAGATCTGCGCACCGACGACCGACGGGCTGTTGGGCAGCGGCAGCGCGCTGGTGGCGCCGGCGAACAGCAAGCCCGACGACACGAAGTCGGTGACCAGCGTGCAGCCGCAGAGCGGCACGCCGAGCGGGGCCAGGCCGTAGCCGACGAACGGAATCGCGCTCGGCGTCAGGATGGTCGTGCGCACGACGGTGCCGATCTCGGCGTTGCCGGTGACCTTGATGCCGGCCGTGCCGCACGCGGCCGGGATGCGCTGCAGCGTGGTGGGCTTCGCGAGGAAGCGCACGCCGCGGAACGCGGTGCTCAGCGGCGACGTCGCCAGCGACACCACGGTCGAACCCGGGCCGGTGTCGGTGACGGTGACCAGCTGCGTCGCCGCGGCGCCGGTGTTGCTGGTGTTCGCCGTGCCCCACAGCGTGGTGACGCCGTCGCGCACGAAGCCGGTCAGGCCGCGGCATGCGGTGTTGGCGCCCGGGCCGCCGAGCTGCAGGCGGTAGGCGAGCGTCCAGGTGCCAGCGTTCCGGACCCACTTCTGGATGCCGCCGACCGTCGACGCGACGGCGTTGTCGTCGGCGACGTAGAGCGTGTTCTCGTCGGCGAAGAAGAAGTCGTAGGCCGAGGCCGCCTGGGTGCCGCCGGTGGTGGGGAAGCCCGGCAGTTGCGTCACGAGCTGGCCCGGAGTCGTCGGCAGCTGGTCGCCGTAGACGTTGATCCCGATGTTGGCGCCCGACGCGCTGCTGACGTAGAGCTGGCCGTCGAAGGCGTTGATGCAGCGCACGTTCGTCGGGCTGCCGGCGTTCAGGCCGAGCGACGTCGTGTCGCCGAGGCTGGTCACGTAGCGCACGCCGCCGTTGACGGTCGACGTGCCCGAGATCCAGAACTGGTTGCCGTCGTCGCTGATCACCGAGCGCGGGTTGCCGCCGCCGCCCGAGTAGGCGTCGGTCAGCGCCGTCGAGGTGTCGATGGCGCCGTTCAGGTCGACGCGCGCGATCACGCGGTTGGTGACGTTCGCGGCCGCGTCCTGCGTCAGCGCCGCGGCCGTGCCGGGCGCCGCGTCGTAGCCACACATGGTCAGGTAGGCGCCGCTGATCGAGACGTTGAGGAAGGCCTCCGACGTGGCGTTGCCGCGCACGGTGATCGCGCGCTGGTTGCCGATCGTGCCGGTCGGCAGCGGCAGCGACTGCACGAAGGTGCCGGTGGTGGTGTACTCGTCGAGGAAGATCGGCGCGGCGGCCGACGTCAGCGCCGACGAGCCGTCGCCGACGCGCACGACGACGACGTTGCCGATGGTGAAGCCTTGTGCTTCGGCGGTGGCGCCGAATGCGATCGTGGCGGCGAGGACGGACAGCAGGATGCGGGATTGCATGATGCCGGCAGCGTCGGTGCTGGCGTGCAGCGACGATGAGCGGTGCGTGAAGCGATCGCGTGGACGTGCTCAGCGCAGGCGCACGAGCCGCACGCACTGCACGCGCACCGGCGTCGGTTGCGTGCGCTGCAGGCGCAGCGTGCGCGTTCCGCCGGCGTCGACGACGAACGTTGCCGCGTCGGCCAGCGCCGTGCCGTCCGGCCCTAGCACGCGCACGGCGGCGTCGCGCGGTTCGATCTCGGCGCGCCAGCGACCGGCGGCCAGCGGCAGTGCGAACGCCACCGCTGCGTCGCTGCGCACTTCGAGCAGCAGCGCGCCGTCGGTCCCGGGCACCGCCATCGCCGGCGTCGCCGTGTACCACGCCGTCACCGCGCCGAGCCGCGCCATCACCTCGGCTTCGACCGCGGCGTCGTTCGTCGCCGGCTGGTGCTTGCGCACGATCGGTCCGCTGAGCTGGAGCGCGCCGAACAACCACGCCGGGATCGTCACCGTGTCGCCGGTCGCCGCGCGCTGCACGCCGACGCGGCCATCGGTGCGCACCCACAGCGGCGTGCGCTGCGTCGCTTCGTTCGGCTGGTGCGGTAGCACGACGTCGGCGAGTTCGAGCATCACGCAGTGGTAGCCGCGCAGGAAGCGCGGGTCGTCCTCGAACTCGCAGGCGCTGGCGAACACCGGCAGCGGCAGGCACGGCGGGTTGGCCAGCAGCAGCAGGTCCGGCGTGCGGTCCATGACGTAGCGGCCGTTGCCCTTCAGGTGGCCCGGCGGCCGCGGGATCTCCGGCCGCATCGTCGCTTGCCACGCGGGCGTCGGCGACAGCGCGATGGTGCGGTCGCACAAGCCGAGCAGGTCGAGGCTCGGCAGCTGCGAGTAGAACGGCACCGCCCCGGCGGCGTCGACGGCGAGCAGCGGCTGCTGGTCCGCGAATGCGCGGCGCAGGGCTTCGCCGAGGCGCTGGCCGCGCCACTCCCAGACCTCGGCGCGCAGTTCGTGGGTTTGGGCATCGCCGCGCACGGCGAACGCTTGCCAGCCGGCGAGCAGTGCGGTGGCGAAGGCCGCGACCAGCATCGCCGCGCGCGTGGTCGGCCGCGTGCGCAGCGGCACCGTCGCCAGCAGCGCCAGCGGCGCGATCGCGCCGTGCAGCAGGCGGCGGCCTGGGAAATGGTCGCCGCCGACGGCGATGAGGTAGCACAGCCACGCGGCGCTCGGCAGCAGCAGCACGAGCACGATGGGGAGGGCCTTCGTTCGTGCGCGCGCCAGGGCGAGGCACGCCGTCGCCACTGCCAGCAGCAGCGGTGTGTGCAGCCGCAACGCCGCGCCGACGTACTCGAGGCCCTTCGTCCACGCGCCGGCTGCGACGTCGGTCTTCACGTGCGCGGTGTTCGGCACGACGTCGCCGTGGTAGGCGAGGCGGAACCCGAGCTGGGCCAGGACCGCGAGCATCGGCAGCAGGCCGAGCCAGAACGCGGCGCGCACGCGCCCGGCCAACGTCCCGCGCAGCACCAGCAACAGAGCCGCGCCGGCACTCGCGACCCACAGCGGGCCGTCGGGCCGCGTCCAGCAGGCGAGTGCGAACGGCAGGCCGAGGCGCAGTCCTCTGCGCATCGACC
>CANGSN010000294.1 GCA_947455805.1 Planctomycetota bacterium | reverse complement strand
GAGCGCCGAACGGGCGCCGACCTACGAACGGCCGCTCGCCGGCGTCTCCGGCGTCGACCGCTACTACCGGCTGACGACGCCGGCGGCGACGCCGTTCTCGTTCGAGCTGGTGGCCTGGCAACCGGGCAGCCGCGGCGACGCGTCGATCGCGGTTGCACACCTGCGCGACGGTGCGTCGGTGCCGACCTCGCCGACGTCGCTCGGGGAGGTCGGCATCGCGCCGGCCGGGCAAGGGCTGCTGCGCGGCGACACGTGGCTCGCCGCCACCGGCGACGGCTTCGCGCGCCTCGAGCTGCATGGTGCGATCGACCGCGACCAGCTGCTCGCGGTGCGCGGCGACAAGGGCGAGGTCACGCTGGTCGAGATCGTGATCGGCGAGCCGAGCGTCATCAACCGGCCGCAGGGCGGCGGTGGCAGTGGCGGCGGCAGTGGCGGCGGGCAGCCGCTGGCGACGACCCTCTACTCGAGCGACTCGCTGTCGTTCGGCCTGCCGACCGTCGCCGTGTCCGGCGATCGCAGCAGCGTCGTCTGCTACGAAGGCGACCGCGCCGATCCGTTCGCCGGCGCGCGCTACGAGCTGCGCCTGCAGCACGACGACGTCTCCGGCGACGTCACCGTCGGCGCCTCGGTCGAGACGTCGGCCGACACCGGCTGGTGGCGCAATCACGAAGTGTTCGCGCTCTTCAACGTGCTCGGCGTCGTGCGCGCCGACGAGACCGGCGTGCACGTGCAAATCAGCTACGACCGCGGTGCCACGCTCGCGCAGGACGTCGCGATCCTGCCCGGCTTCTCGCAGTCGCGCCTCGTGCAGGTGGCGATCGCCGCCGACTACTCGCTCGCGGTCGGTGCGTGGCGCACCGGCACCGACGGCGACCAGCAGTTCGTGCTCGTCGAAGGGCGGCCGTCGGCGGTCGACGCGAACGGCTCGCCGACGTGGTTCCAGTTCGCCCCGGCCCAGGTGCTGTGGACGCGCAGCGCCGAAGCGACGCCGCTGACGACCGGCATCACGTGGTCGCAAGGCGGCGACCTCGTCGTCGGCTACGGCGCGACGTCGTTCGAGATGGTGCCGACCGGTGGTTGGCTGACGACGACGGAGTTCCGCTGCTGGACGCGCCGCTACGGCCAGGCGGCGATCGATCGCGAAGTCGACCGCGAGGCCATCTTCGGCATGGACCCGAGCGTCGCGGTCACCGGCCAGGGGGCTGCGCTGCGCGTCTTCTACACCTACGAAGTCCGCGACGGCGTGCGGCTGTCGGTCAGCAACGACGCCGGCCAGACCTGGGCGATCGCCGACACGTTCGGCCACGGTGGCGACCACCTGCCGTCGGTGTTCGTGCGCCCGGCCGGCGCCGACACGCGCGTCGACGTGCTCTACCTGGCGAGCCGCGCGCAAGGCAGCGAACTGCACCGCGCGTCGTGGGCCAACTTCGGCGTGTCGCCGCGCGTCGACGAGGCGCTGACGACGGCGAGCACGTCGCCGGTCTCGGTGACGGTGCCCGCGGTCGGCGGCGTTCCGCACTCCTTCGGCTGGAACGTGCGCACGACGCAGATCGGTTGGCTCGCCTACGACGCGACGCTCGAGGGCGACGACCTCGTCGTGGTCTACGACGAAGTGACGCAGGACAGCTGGCCGTGCTTCATGCCGACGGCCGACGACGTCTCGTCGACGGCCGGCGCGTTCCCGCCGGTCTTCGCCCCGTTCACACCGGCGACGCCGCCGCCGCTCGCGCCGGGCCTGACCGAGCCAGCGCCGCCGATCGACCCGCTGCACCGCCACCAGCTGAAGCTCGTGCGCCTGTAGTGAGCTGTGGGTGATCGTGGGCGCTCGGGGAGCGACCGCGATCGATCACTTCCCGTGCTGGTCCTCGAGGAAGCGCTCGACCTCGATCGCGGCCATGCAGCCCGAGCCGGCGGCGGTGATCGCCTGGCGGTAGTAGCTGTCCTGGCAGTCGCCGGCGGCGAACACGCCGGGCACGTTGGTCGCGGCCTTGCCGGGCACGGTCTGGATGTAGCCCTTGTCGTCCATCTTCAGGACGCCGCGGAACAGCTCCGTGTTCGGCTGGTGGCCGATGGCGAGGAACAGGCCGTCGGCCGGCACCTTTCGCTTCACCCCGCTCTTCGTGTCCTGCAGTTCGAGGCCGTTGACCTTGTTCGCCTTGACGTCGAACACGTCGGTGACCGCCGTGTTCCACAGCACTTCGATCTTCGGGTTCTTCAGCGCACGGTCCTGCATGATCTTCGAGGCGCGCAGCGCGTCGCGGCGCACGCACAGGTAGACCTTGCTCGCGTACTTGGTCAGGAAGTTCGCCTCTTCGCAGGCCGAGTCGCCGCCGCCGACGACGTAGACGACCTTGTTCTTGAAGAAGAAGCCGTCGCAGGTGGCGCAGGCGGAGACGCCGCGGCCCTGCAGCAGCTTCTCGTTCGGCAGGCCGAGGTAGAGCGCGCTGGCGCCGGTCGAGATGATCAGCGTCTCGGACTTGAAGGTCATGCCGTTCTCGGTCGTGACCGTGAACGGGCGCTTGCTCATGTCGACGGTCGCGGCGAACTCGTCGAGCACGACGGTGCCGAAGCGTTCGGCCTGCGCCTTGAAGCGCTCCATCATCTCCGGGCCCATGACGCCTTCGGGGAAGCCGGGGTAGTTCTCGACTTCGCTGGTGATCGTCAGCTGGCCGCCGGGTTGGCGGCCGGTCAGCAGGGTCGGCGCCAGGTTGGCGCGGGCGGCGTAGATCGCGGCGGTGTAGCCGGCGGGGCCGGAACCGAGGATGAGCGTCTTCAGGACTTCGGTCATGGGGGAAGGGCGCGTTGGGGCGGCCATGCTACGAGGTCGCAGCGCGCAGTTCCCGCACCAGTTCGGCCGGTGGCGTCGGTTCGTGCGGCCCTGGCCGCTGGTTGCGGTGTGGGCCGTGGCTCACTTCGGCGGCTGCGTCAACTCGAACTGGCGGATGCGTTCGAGGTCGGCGGGCGTCAGCTCCCGCGGCTCGACGTGCTCGCGGTGGAAGTCGGCGTTGGCGGCGCCGTCGAGCGCGACCACCTCGGCGTTCGCGCTGGCCGAGGCGACGAGGTCGACGACCAGCTGCCCGTACTCGCGCACGACGACGAACGTGGCCCGGCGGTCGCCGTGGTTCGGGTCGGTGACCTGCACGTGGAAGGCGCTGCCGACCGGCGACGTGCCGTCGATGCGCAGCGGCTTCTGCGCCGCCGCCTCGGCGAACGGCAGGCTGGCGATGACCGCCGCCGACTCGCGCGTCAGCAGCCGGCGGCACGCGTCTTCGTCGTGCGTGCGCAGCGCCTGCTGGAACGACGCGAACACCTCGGTCGCCGCGCGCGTCGGCGCCGCCGGATCGGAGCAGGCGGGCAGCAGGAACACGCAAGTCAGCAGGGCGGAGCGCATGTGCGGTCCATCGGCATGTCTCGGGTCGGGACTGAACCGGTGCCATCGGCGGTTCCGGTGCGCCCGGCGTGGCGGTGGGGCCGGCGTCGTGGCGATACTGCCGCGATGCCACGCCGTCCGCTGATCCGCCCGCTCGCGCTGCTGCTCGCGGTCCTCGCCGCGGCGCCGGCGGGGACGGCGCAGGAGAACGTGCGCGTGCCGACGTTCGTGCGTGTCGTCGACCTCGCCGGCAAGCCGATCGCGGGCGCCGAGGTGACGTTCGCCGGCGGCCATCCGCACCTCGGCGCCAGCGCCGGCATCGACGACGTGCAGACGGTGGCGAGCGATGCGCGTGGCCGTGCGCAGGCGAAGCTGCAGCCGGGCCTGTGCTACGTCGCCTGGGCGATCGGGCCGCGCGGTGGCGACGACGAGCCGCAATGGGTGTCGGCGGTGGCGCCGTGGTTCGGTGCTGGGGCCCTGCTGACGTTGGTGGGCTCGGAGGCGCGGTCGCCGCGGCAGTTGCCGCTGCGTGGTGCGGCGAAGTGGCAGGCGCTCGGGCCGCTGCGCTGCATGCTGCGCACGCCCGGGCCCGGCCTCGAGGTCGAGCTGGCGCTGCGCGACGGCGAAGTGACCCTGCCGGTGGGGCCGTTCGAACATCTGGAAGTGCGGACCAACGACGGGCAGCCGCTGTGGCTCGCTCGCTGCGATGTCGACGAGCTGGCGCTGCCGCCGCCGCAGACCCTGGTGGTGCGCGTCGTCGACGGCAACGGCGCGCCGATCGCCGGGGCTGCGGTGCGACAGCGCGTGGCGCGGCTGCCGATGTGGAACACCGACGGCGGGCGCACCGTCGTCGACGATCGTTGGCGCGAACTCGGCACCACCGACGCCGACGGCCGCTGTGCGGTGCTGGTGGCGTTCGCCGGGGATCTGCGGCAGCGGCCGCGCGACGGCGATCTGTTCTTGTTCGTGCAGGCGCCGGGGCGGCCGGAAGTGTGCGGCGGCTTGTTCCGCGGCGCGCTCTACGCCAGCGACGAACGCGTGGCGCGGATCGACGGCGACGAGCTGCGCTTCGTCGTGCCCGAGCCGGCCCCGCTGGTCGGCAACCTCGGCCTGCTGCCGCGCGGCACCAAGGCGCACCTCGACGTCGTCGCCAAACTCGACCACGGTGCCGGCAACTACCACCACGACGCGCGCAGCTACCGCGCCGACGTCGCCGCCGACGGCACGTTCCGTTTCGACGCGGTGCCGCGCGACCTGCATTCGAGCCGGCTCGTGCTGCAGCCACCGCCCGGCAGCAGCTTCGGCCTGTCGAGCTTCGCGTCGCTGCCTGGG
>CANGSN010000293.1 GCA_947455805.1 Planctomycetota bacterium | reverse complement strand
CTCACGGGGCGCTGCGCGCCAGGTTGCGGTGGTCATGCTGGGATGTCTCTCCGGCCGCTTGATGAGAGACCCCCCGCCATCCGCGGCCGGCAGATGGCGAGGAGCAGAGCCGCACCCCGTGAAGGGCCCGACGATGGCGAGACTGGAACGACTCGCGTCGCTCCGGTCGCCACTACGTCACCTTGCCGACCGAGGCCGGCGAAGTTGTCGCTACATGACTCTGCCGGCCACCGCCGTCGCAGTTGGCACTACGCCGCCTGCGGATGCACTTCCTTCGGCAACCGAGGGCGGCCGTGCATTCCGTCGTTACGGGGCGCGCTGCGCGCGCTCTGCAGCTGCGCGCACCTCGTCGACGGTGAGGCGCAGCATCTTCCCGACGTCGGCCGCGGTCCTGCCGAGCCGCAGAAGCCCCAGCACGCGACGATCGGCGTCGGCCGGCCCTTGGTCGGCGCCAGTCGCGATCGTGGAACGGCGGCCCATTGGCGTCGGCTCGTCGCCGAGGTCGAGGTCGCGGCGGGGCCTCATGCGGCACCTCCGACCTTGCGGCGTCGGCCCTTCGTCTCTTTGCCGATCGACTCCGTGGCCTTCCCAATCTCGATCAGCAAGCGATCCCGAACGGCCGCGATCGAAAAGCGGGTCGCGAAGGCGTGCGACAGTCGGATCAGCCGGCGCCCGATGCTGCAGTCGCTGTCAGCCTGCTTCAACTTGCCGAAGGCGAACGTCCACCCGTGGCCCTGGAGGCCGCGCTCCCGGAGTAGGTCGAACGCCATCATCCGAACGCGATCGAGCATGCCCATGTCGCGTTGCACCGCGGCCAACGTCGGGTCGGCCTCCTCTTCTGGGCTCTCGTCCTCGGCCCGCTCGGAAGATCCGGTGATCCGGTCCGGCGCCCCTACGGGGCGCGCCGGATCATCCGGATCATCGGATCGTTCCTCGCCTGCGGGTTGATCCGGCGGAACATCCGGCCGGATCTTCGCCGGATCTTCGCCGGACAATGGGGAGAACTCGGCCAGCCAGTAGCGCACCGGCTTGCCCTTCTGCAGCTCCACCGCCCGGTCCTTGTGCAGACGGTTGAGGGAGTCCCACGCGGTCGAGTCGTTCAGGCCGGATAGCTTCACCACCTGCGCGCGGGTGGCCCCTTCCAAGCCGGCCGACCGGAGCACGGCGAGCACCTGGCGGTCGCTGTCGATCGGCGCATCCTCGGCCACCGGCGCTTCCGCCGGCACCAGGATCGGGCACCGTTCGACCCGACCATCCTCCAAAGCGATGCCGGTCTCGATCGCGGTGATGCTCGACAGGATCGGGGCCGGCTTCTCGCCGTCCTTCATCTTGAGCAGCACCAGCCGGCGCACGTCGTCCTGCACGTCGATGCCGACGACGGTGTCGACGTTCGCGGTCAGGGCCGACGAGCCGCGCACGCTGGCCAGCGTCAAGGTCTGCTTCTGGCCCTGCGGCCCCTTCGCCAGGTGATGCACCACCAGGACCGAGCAGTGGAACCTCGTCCGGAGGTCCGACAGGGCGCGCAGGCTCGGCGCCACGGTGCGCGCGTCGTTCTCGTCGCCGTCGCCGAAGGACTGCGACAGCGTGTCGACCACGATCAGATCCGGCGGGTGGCCGTGTTCGGCGACCAGCTGCTCGACCATCTGCCGCAGCAGCGCCACGCCTGCGGGCGTCGACAGGATCGGGATGCTGTCGGCGATGACGAAGAACTGGCCGTGCAGTTGGCGTGCACCGGGGTTCGCGGCGCGCAGCGCGCGAAGGCGACCAGCCAAGCCGGCATGCCCTTCGCCAGCCAGGTAGAGCACGCTGCCGGCGCGGATCTTTCGCCCGCGCCAGTCCATGCCGTGCGCCATCCGGAACGCCCAGTCGAGCACCTGCAGCGACTTGCCAGCCTCGGGTGCGCCGACGATCAGGGCGAGCACTTCGCGCGCGAGGATGTTCTCGATCTGCCAGGCCGGCGGCGGCAGCTCGGTCACGTCCTGCCAGCTGACCATGCGCGGCAGCTTCGGCTTCGGCTGCAGATCCGGGTGCCCGGTGGGCTCGACGTCATCCAAGGAGCTCGCGCGGTCCTCCACCATGCGCCACAGCTCGCGCATGCCGGCCTTCGTCACCTCGTAGCCAGACGCCTGCGCACGGGCCTCGAGGAACTCCAAAGGCCACTGGTAGGGCAACGGGACGTTGGCGCCCCAGCACTTCACGCCGAACGCCACGCGGAGGTCGCCGGCCTGGCGCTGCATCTTGCCGATCAGCAGCAGCTGGTCGCCCGGCTGCACGTGCTGCTGCCACGTCGGCTCGCCGAACGAGAACGCGCGGATGCCGCACGTCTCGCGCAGGTAGTCGGCGTCATGCTCGTGCTCGACGCCGACGACGAACTCGACGTCGACCAGCGCCTGCGGATGCGCCGGGATCAGCACGTCGTGCGCGATGCCATCGCCTTGCACGTGGCACGCGGTCGCGCTACCATCGCGCCCGTCGCCGCTGCCCGCGTTCGACAACTGCGAGCTGTCACCCTGGCCGGGGTGACGGCTCGCGCCGTTTTCAGGGGGCGCGTTCATGCGTCGCCCCCGTGTTGGATGCGCTCGAGGAACTCGATCATCGCGCGCCGGCTGGTGAGGCGCCGGTTGCCGAGCCGCACGGTTTCGAGTACCGCGCCGCGCAGGCCCTTGGTTGCCCATCGGGCGGCAGTGCGTTCGCAGATCGAGGCGCCTGGCGCCACTGCCTCGAACGTGTCGGTGATCGGCGCCGGATTCTCGGCGAAGATCCTCAGGGGGGAAGAACCGGTCGCGGGTGCGACCACGGGGACGGATGCCGACGTGGGCATACGAAGTTCAGCTTGTTCAGGGACACAGGTCGATGGCCGCGAGCGTTCGCTCGCTGTCGCCCCGTGCGCGTCCCCGCGCCGCTTTCGCCGTCTGTCACCAGTCCGGCGCCGTGGTGGCACTTCACCGGCTTCTGCGCGTGCATCCCTGCTCCGCGCTCCACCGGCTCCGTAGCCCTCGATTGCCTCGCGCACCTCTGCCGGGTCGGTCGCGTGCGTCCCCGCTCCGCGATCGGTGCCCAGTTTCGGTTCGTCTGGCCGAGCACCAGAACTACCGACTGCGTGCGGACCGGTCAACATGTCGCCGCGGAGTGCGACGCTGTCGCCGTGCAGCTGCTGCGCACCCTCGGCGCCGGAAGGTGCACACGAGGGTGCACACACTCCCCCGCCTCGGAGCCCGAACGCGTCGAAACCGTGGTTTCGCTGCCGTCCTCTGGCATCTAGGGTGGCGCACCCGCCAGGGATCGAACCTGGGACCGCCGGTTTAGAAAACCGGTGCTCTATCCAACTGAGCTACGGGCGCGAACGGGCAGCACGATAGCGACGGCTTGCCCGCGCGCCACGTCGCGGAGCGCGCCGTCACGCCGCCGCGCCGTCGTCGTCCGCGTCGGCCCCATCGTCGCCGCCCGCCGCATCGCCCACCTTCGGCTGCGTGCGGTAGCGGTCATGGATCCACAAGTACTGCTCCGGTGCACGCCGGATCAGCGCCTCGAGCTCGCCGTTGATGCGCACGACCGCGGCCAGCAGGTCCTTCCCCTTGTCGCCGGTCGCCACCAGCGTGAACGGTTCCGACGACACCAGTTGGAAGCGGAACCCTCGGCCCTGCCGCAGCGCCACGCCGACGAGGATCGGATAGCCATGGCGCAGTGCCATCGTCGCGGCGGCGCGTTCGCAGCTGGCGAGGCGGCCGAAGAACGGCGCGAACACGCCGCGCAGGCGCTGGTTCTGGTCGACGACCTGCAGGCCGACGCCACCTGCGGCCATCGCCTTCTGCAGGCCGCGGATGCCGCCGCGGCGCGGGTGCACGACGAGGCCCCCCTGCTGGCGGTTGTGCAGGATCCACTGCTGCAGCAGCGGGTTCCTGCTGACGCGCGCGACGCCGTGCGCACCGCCGGCGAACTGCGCGACGCCGATCGCCGCGACCTCCCAGTTGCCGAGGTGACCGGTCAGGCCGAGGAACGGCTTCGGCATGCGTTCGAGGTGGCGCCGCGCCGGCGCGTCGTCGAGCACCTGCCGCAGGTCGCCGCCGCGCGCGAGGAGCCGCGTCAGCCGCGCCATGTCGAGCGGCACCTTGAACAGGTTGCCGGTGGCGGCCGAGCCGATGCGGCGCAGTTCGCGGTCGCTGTGCGCGGGGAACGCCTGGCGCAGGAACGTCAGCGCGTAGCGACGGCGGCGCCGGTCGAGCACGAACCACAAGCGGCCGAGCAGGTCGGCAGCCGTGTAGCCGAGCCACTGCGGCACGCGCGCGGCGGCGCCGATCGCGAGCCGCGCGGCCCAGTAGACGAGGCGATCGACGAACGTGGCCTTCACAGCAGGAACTCGGCTGGCGGCGGTTCGCCGTGCAGGAAGCGCAGGTCGATGCGCAGCACGTACCGCACGGCGTCGTGGGCGGCGAGGCGCGCGTCGTCCTTCTCGGTGGTCAAGAGCCACGCGTCGGCGGCCTTGGCGGCGGCGGTGGCGGCGGCGACTTCGGCGGCGGTGAAGCGATGGTGGTCGCGATGGCGCAGCTCGTGCACGACCTCGGCGCCGAGTTGCTCGACGGTGGCGCGGAAACTCTGCGGCCGCGCGATGCCGGACAGCAGCACGACGCGACGGCCGTGCAGTTGCTCGAGCGGCACCGCGTCGCCGCCGGGCAGCGCCGCGAGGTGCGTCGGCGCATGCTCGGTCGCGTGCACCGGCAGGTCCTTG
>CANGSN010000292.1 GCA_947455805.1 Planctomycetota bacterium | reverse complement strand
GGTGCGCGGCGCTCCGCTGCCGACCTGGCAGGACGCCGTCGCCCGCTACCTCGTTCTCGATGCCGCGGCGGCTCCCGCCGGCGGCAACAAGCAATACTGAGTCTTCGGAGTCCTCGATCGTGAGCAAGATCCTCGTCACCGGTGGTGCCGGCTTCATCGGTTCCAACTTCGTCCGCATGCTGCTGCTCGGCAGCGACCACGTCGTGGTCAACGTCGACGCGCTGACCTACGCCGGCAATCTCGAGAACCTGCGCGACGTCGAGAAGCACGCGCGCAACACGTTCGTCAAGGCGGACATCGCCGACGCCGCCGCGATGGACAAGGTGTTCGCCGAGCACCGGCCCGACGTCGTCGTGCACTTCGCCGCCGAGAGCCACGTCGACCGCTCGGTGCTCGACGCCACCGCGTTCGTGCGCACCAACGTGATCGGCACGCAGGTGCTGCTGGACAAGGCGCGCATCTACAAGACGCAGCGCTTCGTGCACGTCAGCACCGACGAGGTCTACGGTTCGCTCGGGGCCTGGGGCTACTTCACCGAGGAGACGCCGATCCAGCCGAACTCGCCGTACTCGGCCAGCAAGGCCGGCAGCGACCTGATGGTGCGCGCGGCGATCCACACGCACCACATGGACTGCGTGATCACGCGCTGCTCGAACAACTACGGGCCGTACCAGTTCCCGGAGAAGCTGATCCCGCTGATGATCGCCAACGCGCTCGAAGGCAAGAAGCTGCCGGTCTACGGCGACGGCAAGAACGTGCGCGACTGGATCCACGTGCTGGACCACTGCAGCGGCATCAAGAAGGCGATGGAGCTCGGCAAGGCGGGCGAGGTCTACAACTTCGGCGGCGACGCCGAGCGCGAGAACCTGTTCGTCGTGAAGGAGATCCTGCGCCTCGTCGGCAAGGGCGAGGACCTGATCACCTACGTCAAGGACCGCCCGGGCCACGACCGCCGCTACGCGATGGACTCGAGCAAGGCGCGCGCCACGCTCGGCTGGACGCCGTCGCACACGTTCGAGAGCGGCCTGCGGCAGACGGTCGACTGGTACGTGCAGAACAAGGCGTGGTGGGAGCGGGTGCGCTCCGGCGCCTACCAGGCCTACTACCAGCAGCAGTACGGCAATCGCTGAGCTGCCGCCCCGCCGCGGCGATCGAATCGCCGCCGCGGCTCAGACGCGTTCGCAGCCGCCGCTGTGCAGCGCGCGCACGATCGCATCGATCGCCTGCAGGTCGGCCAGCGCCTGCTCCGCCGGACACGGGAAGTCGTCGCGGTCGTCGAGCCAGCGGGCGAACCGGCCGAGCGGTTCGAGCCGCGCCGCCGCCGCGTCGATCGCCGGCTGCAGCTCGCTGCGCGCCAGCACCAGTTCGTCGCTGGCCTGCTCGTAGGCGAACACGCGGCCGCGGAACGGCCGCTTGCCGCACAGCCAGATGCGGTCGCCGGCGATGCGCACGCCGCCGTCGGTGCCGTGGATGGCGATCGCCTGCGCTCTCGTGGTGTGGCTGCCGTGCAGCGTCATCAGGGCGCCGCCGCGCAGCTGCGCCGTCGCCGCCACGTGGTCGACGTCGGCGCCATAGGTGGCGACACCTTGCGCCGTCACTGAGACGAGTTCGCGCCCGCACAGCCACGTCAGCTGGTGCAGCAGCGGCGCCAGCCGTTCGTAGGCGGGATGCAGCCGCGGCCGATGGGGCGGGCGCAGCAGCGCGTCGTCGCCGGCGATCGCCTGCACGGCGACGAGGCCCCCGAGCCAGTCCTCGGCGACCATGCGGCGGATCTGCTCGAACAGCGGGTCGTCGTGGCCCGGCACCGCAACCGCCAGCCGTTGGCCGTGCGCGTCGCTGTCGGCGGCCAACGCCCGCGCCGCCGCGAGGTCGTTCGCCATCGGCGCCCGCAGCAGGCACGGCACCGCTTGCTCGTTCGCCGCGTGCAGGCGCTCGGCGCGCTGCGTGAGCGGGCCGCCGAGCACGACGAAGTCGACGCCGCTCTGCAGGAACCTCTGGAAGTCGGTCGTCGCCACACCAGCGCGCGCGATGGCCTGGGCGCTGGCCAGCGCCGCCGCATCGTCGTCGTGCAGGGCGGCGATCGCGCAGTCAGCGTGCTCGGCGACGGCGGCGAGTGTGCGCTGCGTCGCCTCGTCGCAACCGGAGATGCCGACCTGCAGGGTGCTCACGAACGAACGCTACCGCGCTGGCGCAGCAGGTCCAGCTGGCCGGCGAGCACGGCGAGTGCGGTCTCGGTGCGCAGCGCGTGCGGGCCGCACGACACGGGCAAGAAGCCACGCTGCGCCAGCTGGTCGACTTCGTAGGGCAGGAAGCCGCCGTCGGGGCCGAGCGCCAGCGCGAACGGCGCCGCCGCCGTCAGCGCCAGTTCGTGTGTGCGCGCCGCCGCGACCGGATGGGCGACGAAGCGCTGCGGTGGCAGCGCCATCGCTGGCAGTTCGTCTTCGACCATCGGCTTGAACAACGGGCAGAAGTGCACCTGCGGCAGCTGGGTGCGCCCGGCTTGCTCGAGGCCGAGCAGCAGCTGTTCGCGCTGCGCCGCCGGGTCCATCGCCGTGCTCTGCAGGTGCGTCTTGTCGACGCGCCAGCTGCGGAACAGCACGATGCGCGCGAAGCCAAGTGCGGCTGCGTGCGCCAGCATGCGCAGCAGCACCTTCGGTCGAGGCACCGCCAGCAGCAGCGCGTCGGCGGCCGGCGGTGGGGTGGCGGTCAACGTCACGGCGACGTCGACCGCGTCTTTGGTGATCGCGGTCACGACGGCGCTGCCGAGGCGGTCGTCGACGACGCCGGCGCGCAGCGTCTGGCCGACTTCGGCCTTCAGCACCGTGCGCACGTGTTCGGCGCGGCGGCCGACGAGGCGGGCGGTGCCGTCGGCGGCGAGTTCGTCGCGGTGCAGCAGCAGGAAGTTCACGCGCCTGCTTTACCGGGTTCCGCGGGGCGTGGCACGTGTTGGGTCTGGTGCGAAGCGGGTCGACTCCGCATGTGTCACCACGAGTAGTCTGGCACGGGATCAGAATACATCCATTCCCTCTTCCACTTCAGGTGCGTCACTACCGTGGCCGCCTGCTGCGCAACGCTCAGCGAGCTGGCTCTCGATTCGATCATGCTTTGAGCCACTTGTATAGACTCTTCGGTTGGCTGTGTGTAGGAGAAGACACGGAGTGCGTCGAGGGCAATCAGTGGGTCGGGAGAATCAAGGTGGGGACGTATCGCGGCGTTGGCGAAATCGTAGTCAACCCCGGTCCGCATGAGGGCCAGGATCGCACGCAGCCGGACTTTGGTAGAGGGGTCTGCCGAGGCGGCAGTGCGTATCTCGCTGATCCATGGAAGGGCATGTGGCCCAAGCATCGCCAGGACGTCGAGCGCGGATGTCCGGACTTCCGCACTGTCGTGCTTCAGGTAGGGGGCAGAGATCCCGCCGGCCCAAGAAGACCTGGGGCTGATGCGGCCTGCGCGAGCCTCGAAGATGGCGGCGCGATTGGTCGGCACGCCGTTGCCGAAGATCCTCTCCAGCGATCCGTTCTTGCCGACGAGGATGTCTGCGATCTTGACCAGCCCAATGGCGATGTCCGTCGGGTCGGATGACGATCGCAACCTGTTGGCGATCTCGTCGGCGGAGACTCCATCCAAGAACCATGTCGACGGGTCGAAGTACTCCGCTTGCCTGGTGGTGGGCTCGAAATGATAGTGGTGGATGCACCCCGCAGCCGAGATCGCGGTCGACAGCAGGAGCAATACAGTCGTGTGTCTGGGTGCCATGCGTCAGTGGCGGAGGGTCAAGGTCGTCGATGGAGGGAACGAGACGTGCAGGCTGGACCGGTGGCCTGCGGCAAGAAGGGTGAGGTGGTCGATGGGCAGAGTCTGATGGGCGCCGGCGGCGAGGCTGTGGCGGTGCTGGGATGCGATCTCATCGCCCGCGGATCGTCGACGTGACGTGACCTGACGCATCGAGCATGAGAGTCACATGACCGCCTGGGGTTGCGGGGAGGGAGGCGACGGTTGCCATCCAGCCCATGCAGCCATCCTCGCTCACCTGGACGATTCCTACGATCTCGTAGTCCTTGCCGTGCTCCTTGCAGTCTGTCGATGTCGCTACCCACAGGTGGACCGCGCTCCGGATGCTCTCGACGGACTGGGTGTCTGCCTTTCCCGAGCACGCCGCCACGCCGAGCAGAGCGAAGAGCGAGCGCGAGGCGATCGTGTGGGGAATGGTGTTTTGTCGTTTGGCCATGGTGACCCTGGACTCCCGGCGAGCCGCGGGCTCTGGTCGGTAAGCAGCTGGGAGGATCTGCGCGCTCGGCATCGATGGAGAGATGCATCGGCCGCCTGTTCCTCGCCAGCGTCTTGTGCGCCATGGTATCCCGGACCATCCCAGCTGGGCCTGAGGCAAAGATCGCGAAGCGAGAAGGTCGCCTTCCGCCGCGAAGCTGGCACGAGCGCCGCGCCGCAGTACCATCCCCACCCGCAATGACCGCACCCCGCCTCGACGATCTGCCGCTGCCGCGGCGCAGCCGGTTGCGACGCCTGAAGGAAGTACCCGTGCTGCCGAGCCTGATCACGCTCGGCAACCTGTTCTTCGGCTTCCTCGCGATCGCCAAGGTCGCCGACGCGCTGCGCACGACCGCCCCCGGGGCGCCGTTCGCCGCGGTCGTCGGCATGTTCGAGACGGCGGCGATCCTGGTGTTCGTGGCGATGGTGTTCGACGCGCTCGACGGCCGGGTCGCGCGCATGACCGGGCAGACGACGCCGTTCGGGGCGCAGCTCGACAGC
>CANGSN010000291.1 GCA_947455805.1 Planctomycetota bacterium | reverse complement strand
TCGGCGCCGCCAAGGCCAACGCCGAACGCGCCGGCGTCGCCGCGTGGATCGACTTCCGGCACGCGGCGATCACCGCACAGCCGTGGCTGCAGCCAGGGGCGGCGCCAGCGCAGGGCCTGCTCGCCACCAATCCGCCGTTCGGCGTGCGCGTCGGCAAGGGCCCCGAACTCGCGCCGCTGTACCAGACGCTCGGCCACCGGGCCAAAGGCCTCGGGGCCGGCTGGCGCGTGGCCCTGCTCGCGCACGACGTGCGGCTCGCGCGCCGCACCGGCATGGGGCTACAAGCGGCGTTCAGCAGCAAGCACGGCGGTTTGTCGGTGACGGCGCTGGTCGGCAGCGCGGGCTGACGCCGGCGCGGGAAAGGCAGCATGCCCGCCCTGCGGGCCTTGCGGGCCGGGTCTGCCCCGCGACACTGGCGGGTCCCCTCCCGCCTGCCCTCCCACGAGCGATGCTGCGTTCCGTCCCGTCGTTCCTCCGTGCGCTGGCTTCGGCCGCGCTCCTGCTCGTCGCCGTCCAAGCCCAGGACGAAGGCAAGCTCCTCGCCGCCTTCGACAAGGCGTTCGCACCGCCGCCGAAGGGCAAGGCGACGCTCGACGAGAAGCGTGCGGCGCTGGCGGCGCTGCGCGACCTCGACTCCGGCAAGGTCGCCGAAGCGCTGGCCGAAGGTTGGCTCGCCACCGACGCCGAGCTCGCCGAGATCGAAGGCAGGCGCGACAAGACGACGCAGCAGATCGCGAAGATGGTCGAGGGCCAGCCGCCAGGCCAGGTCTCGCTGCCCTCGGACCAGCTGGCGGAGTACGAGCGCCTGCAGAAGGAGCTGCCGAAGCTGCGCGCGCAGGCCGACGCCGTGCGCTCGCTGGTCACCGAACTCACGGCGCGCATCGGCACCCTGCAGCGCCGTGACAGCGTGCTGTGGCTGCTGCAGCGGGTCTGCGGCAACAAGAACTACGCGGCGCCGCTGAAGGTCGCGGCTGGCAAGGCGATCGGTGCTGCGGCCGGGCAGGTGATGGAGGAGCTCGCGGCGACCTTGCCGAAGACGAAGGAGCCGACCGACCTGATCGTGCTGCTCGACGCGTTCGCCGCGGCCGGCAAGGCGGCGGCCCCGCACGCGACGCCGGTGCTGGCACTGCTCGAGCACAAGGAGGAGGCCGTCGCCGAACGCGCCGCGCAGGCGCTGGCGAAGCTGGCGGTGCCCGCGGCGATCGCGCCGATGCTGAAGCTGCTCGAGCGCGCGACCGGCCAGAGCAAGGCGCGCGTCGTCGCCGCGCTCGAGATCCTGACCGGCCAGAGCTTCGGCACCAACCTCGCCGCCTGGCAGTCGTGGTGGCAGAAGGAAGGCGCCACCGTCGCCAAGGGCGGCCAGGAACTCGGCGGCGGCACGCCGAGCAAGCGCTCGGTGCGCGACGACCTCTATTACTTCGGCATCCCGCAGGACACCTGCAAGTCGATCCTCTACGTCATCGACTGCTCGGGCTCGATGGAAGCGAAGGTGCAGCTGCAGACCACCGGCACCAGCGCTGGCGGCAAGGTGCCGGAGACGACGCGCCTCGAAGCCTGCAAGAAGGAACTGATCCGCGGCCTCGGCCAGCTGCGCCCCGACCAGAAGTTCGCGATCCTCTGGTACAACCAGGAGCCGCACTTCTGGGAGCCGAAGATGCAGCTCGCCAGCAAGGAGACGGTGATGAAGGCGCAGGCGTTCGTGCAGACACTGCGCTCGAGCGGCAGCACCAACATCCACGACAGCCTCGAGATGGGGTTCCGCCTGTCGGGCCGCGGCAGCAAGGACAAGTACTACGGCATGGAGATCGACACGGTCTTCCTGCTGACCGACGGCGCGCCGACGACGCCGGACGGCAAGCTCGACTCGACGGACAAGATCCTCGCCAGCTGCCGCACGTGGAACCCGCTGAAGCGCGTGGTCATCCACTGCATCGCCATCGGCCGCGACCTGAACGCCGAGTTCCTGCGCCAGCTGGCCAGCGAGAACGGCGGCGAGTTCAAGCAGTTCTGAAGGGCGCTGGCACCGTGACCGCGGCGGCGACGCCGGGTACGGTGCGGCGATGGGATCGCCACACCGTTCGTCGTTCGTCGCGCCGCTGTTGTCGTCGCTGCTGCTGGCTCCGGCCACGGCCCAGGAACCGATCCAAGGCCTGACGCCGGCGGCGAAGCAGGCGAGCCACCAGCGCATGGTCAAGGAACTGGCCGCGATCGCCGAACGCGCCAAGACCGACCACAAGTACCACGGCGACCAGAACGCCAAGCGGCTGTGGGCCGAACTCGCCGCCCAGGGCGACAAGGCGCCGTGGAAGCTGCGGCTCGACGCGTCGCTGGAACACCTGCGCCTCGGCGACACGCGCGTCGGCATCGGCATCCTCGAGCAGGGCCTCGCCGCCGTCGAGAAGGGCACGATCGACGGCGACATCGACGCCAAGAACGCGCTGCGCTTCTACCTCGGCATGGCGTGGCTGCGCCTCGCCGAGACCGACAACTGCTGCGCACGCAACACGCCGGAGAGCTGCATCCTGCCGCTGCAGGGTGGTGCGCTGCACACGGCCACCGAAGGCTCGACCAAGGCGATCCCCTACTTCCTGGCGGTGATGCAGGACACGCCGCCCGGCGACTACTGGCACCTCGGTGCGCGCTGGCTCGTCAACCTGGCGCACATGACGCTCGGCAGCTGGCCTGCGGGCGTGCCGGAAGCGCACCGCATTCCGGCGGCGGCGATGGCGTCGAAGGCGGCGTTCCCGCGCCTGCCGAACATCGCCGACCAGGTCGGCCTCGACCTGTTCGGCATGCTCGGCGGCATCATCGCCGACGACCTCGACGGCGACGACGACCTCGACCTGATGATCTCGCTGTGGAAGACCGACGGGCAGCTGCGCGTGTGGCGGAACGACGGCCAGGGCCACTACGTCGAGTACACGCAGCAGTCGGGCCTGCTCGGCATCACCAGCGGCATCAACATCTTCCAGGTCGACTACGACAACGACGGCGACCTCGACGTGTACGTGTGCCGCGGCGCCTGGCTCTACGACGGCGGCCGCCACCCGAACTCGCTGCTGCAGAACCAGGGCGACGGCACGTTCGTCGACGTGGCGTTCGCCGCCGGACTGTGCGAAGTGAACTACCCGACGTCGACGTGCGACTGGTACGACGTCGACAACGACGGCGACCTCGACCTCTACGTCGGCAACGAGGCGTCGGCGAAGATCCAGGCGCCGTGCCAGCTGTTCCGCAACGAAGGCGACGGCACGTTCTTCGACATCGCCGAGCGCGCCGGCGTGCAGAACCTCGGCTACACGAAGGGCGTCACCTTCGGCGACTACGACCAGGACGGCTTCGTCGACCTCTACGTCAGCAACCTGCACGAGCCGAACCGCCTCTACCACAACGCCAGGAACGGCCGCTTCGTCGACGTCGCCGACAAGCACGGCATGCAGCACCCGATCGAGAGCTTCGGCGCGTGGTTCTGGGACTACGACAACGACGGCCACCTCGACCTGTTCTGCGCCGCCTACAGCACCGGCATCGGCGACATGGCGGCGCACTGGCTCGGCCTGCCGCGCCCGCACCCGGAGTCGATGCGGCTGTGGCGCGGCGACGGCAAGGGCGGCTTCACCGACGTCACCAGGCAGGTCGGCCTCGACGTGCCGGCGCTGCCGATGGGCGCCAACTTCGGCGACCTCGACAACGACGGCTACCTCGACTTCTACCTCGGCACCGGCGACCCGTACTACTACAGCCTGATGCCGAACCTGCTGTTCCACAACCAGGGCGGCAAGGCGTTCGTCGACGTGACGATGGCGAGCGGCACCGGCCACCTGCAGAAGGGCCACGGCACCTGCTTCGCCGACCTCGACGACGACGGCGACCTCGACCTCTACACGATCCAGGGCGGCGCCTATCCGGGCGACGCCGCGCACAACGCCCTGTTCCTGAACCCGGGCTTCGGCAACCACTGGCTCGCCGTGCAGCTGGTCGGCACGCACAGCAACCGTTCGGCGATCGGTGCCCACATCGCGGCGGTGATCGACGACGGCGGCACCGTGCGCACCGTGCACCGCGACGTCGGCAGCGGCGGGTGCTTCGGCGCCAACCCGCTGCGCCAGCACCTCGGCCTCGGCAAGGCGAGTGTCGTGAAGGAACTGACGATCACGTGGCCGCGCGACAAGAAGCAGGTCGTGCTGAAGGACGTGCCGATCGATCGCACGATCCGCATCGTCGAAGGCAAGGACGGGTTCGTCCAGCTGGCGCGCAAGCCGGTGGTGCTCGGCGGCAAGTAGGGCGCCGCCCCGACAGCACCGCTCCACCGAGGGTGGACAGCCTTACGGCGGTTCCGTAAAATCGGCAGCATAAATGACGGGATCGCCGAGACTCCTGGTCCCGCCCGCGGGGCACTTCTTCCTGCTCGGGCCCCGTGGCACCGGCAAGTCGACCTGGCTGCGCACGACCTTCCCGGACGCGCTGTCGATCGACCTGCTCGACCCGGCCGAAGAACGCACTCTCGTCGCCCGCCCCGAGTCCTTGCGCGAGCGCGTCGACGCCCTGCGGCGGCCGACCATCGTGGTCCTCGACGAAGTGCAGCGTGCGCCCGGCGTGCTGACGGTGGTCCACGCCTTGATCGAGCAGAAGCTCGGCCACCGGTTCGTGCTGACGGGCTCGAGCGCCCGCAAGCTGCGCCGCTCCGGCACCGACCTGCTCGGCGGTCGCGCCGTGCGCTGCACGATGCACCCGTTCCTCGCCCGCGAACTCGGCAACGAGTTCGACCTCGGCGAAGCGCT
>CANGSN010000290.1 GCA_947455805.1 Planctomycetota bacterium | reverse complement strand
TCGCCCCATTTGTCCGCTTAACCCCGACGGGCCACGACGTTGACGACCGATCTCGTCCAGTTCGCGCGTTCCTTGCAGTTGGATTCCCTGGAGACCGCTTGGGAGCAAGCGGTCAAGTCACCTCAGGTCGCGGACACCAATCGCTACGCGACGGTGATCGACGTCCTGTGTGACAAGGACCTCGCCAGCCGCGCGCTTCTCTTGGCGACCTCGATGATCGAGGCGCTCGTCGGCCGCGACGAGACGGTCGCCGCACTCGAGTTCGGCTTCCGCGTGATGCGCAAGAGCGCGCACAACGACGCGCTGACCCGGACCGTCGTCGGCTTGATCGACAAGCGGTACGGCGACGAGGACTGGCTCGCGGTGTTGAAGACCCGCGCCGGCCTCGACGGCCAGCCGACGGTCAATTCGATCCTCGAGTTCGATCGCCTGCGCCGCTTCACCGAGGGCCACGTCGTCTACCACGCCGCTGGTTGGGGCGAAGGTGCGATCGAGGCCTTCACCGCAGCGACGCAGGAAGTCACGGTGCACTTCGCCACCGGGCGGCGCGAGTCGTTCCCGCTCGACACGCTGCTGTCGCGCTTCAAGCCGCTCGATCCGCAGGATCTGCGCGCGATGAAGCTGCAGCGCATGGACGTGCTGCGCAACGAAGCCGAGAAGGACCCGAGCGCGCTCGTGCGCCGCGCCGCGACGCTCTACCGCGGCACGATCACCAGCACCCAGGTCAAGACCGAACTGTCGCCGTCGGTGATCAGCGAGAAGGACTGGCCGTCGTTCTGGAAGCGCGCGAAGACCGCCGCGACCAAGGACCCGTGGTTGAAGGTCGAAGGCTCGGCGACGCGGCCGACGTTCGTCGTGCGCGACAAGCCGGTCGGCCTCGTCGACGAGGCGACGGTGACGCTGTCGCACCAGAACGACCTCGGCCAGCGCATCGGCGTGCTGCGCGACTACCTGGCCCGCAGTGAGGACGAAGAGGTGCGCACGCAGATCCTCGGCCTCGCCACCAAGGTGGTCGAACAGGCGATCGAGGAGAAGAAGGCGACGCACGCGCACATCCTCGACGGCATCCTGTTCCTCGAGGAGCACGGCTACCGCGCGTCGGTGCCAGCCGCGCAGGAAGTGCGCGCCCTGCTCGTCAAGGACGACGGTACGCTGCGACCGGCGGCGATCGACCGCCTGGCCACGCAGAAGTCGCGCGAACACGCGATCGAACTGCTGCCGGAGGCACTCGGCGAGAACTGGGCGGAGCAGTGCGTCGTCACGCTCGCCGACTGGCCGGTGTCGGTGCTCGAGAACGTCGTCGAGAAGCTCGTCGCCGGCAACCGCGGCCCGCAGTGCCTCACGCTCTGGGAGCGCATCGCGCCATACCCCAAGCGCTATCCGCAGCTGACCTACCTGCTCGGCAAGCTCTACTGCGACGGCATCTTCGAAGGGCAGCCGAACTGCCCGTCGGCGCTCGCCGTCGGCCGCGTGCTGCTGCACCTCGCGCGCATCCTCAACGAGACGCGCAAGCAGAATCAGGTCAGCAGCCGCCTGCTCGGGCGACTGTCGAGCCTGCTGACCGGCAAGCGCGGCCTGCTGCAGCGCGCCTGCGACGGCATCTCGCGCGACGACCTCGCGCAGTACCTCGGCATCATCAAGCGCGCCGGCGAGGACTTCCCGCCGGAGATCGGCGACGCGGTCGATCGCTTCGTGACCGACCTCTACCCGGACCTGCACGCGAAGCCCGAGTTGCCGTACTGGGAGAAGGACTACATCTACACGACGCGCGAAGGCCTCCGCCGCATCAAGGAGGATTACCGCGTGCTCGTCGAGGACAAGATCCCGGCGAACAGCAAGGCGATCGGCGCCGCCGCGGCGCTGGGCGACCTCAGCGAGAACAGCGAGTGGGAGTCGGCCATGGAGGAGCAGCGCAACCTGACCGGTCGCGCCACCGACATGGACCAGCAGCTGCGCAGCACCAAGCTGATCGAGGACCAGGACGTGCCGAGCGACCGCGTCGCGCCGGGCGTCAAGGTGACGATCAGCGAAGTCGCGAGCGGCAAGAAGGCGAGCTACCGCGTGCTCGGTCCGTGGGACGTCACCGACGACCACACGATCAACTACCTGGCGCCCATCGCCGCCGGGTTGCTCGGCAAGATGGTCGGCGAGATCGCCGAGATGCCGAGCCCGACCGGCGCCATGCAGGTCCGCATCGACGCGATCGAGAAGATCGTCTGACGATGCCGCGGCCGTTCCGCCTCGACCTGGGCGACGGCCACTTCCTCGCCGGCGACGAACTCGCCGGCGCCGGGCCGACCTACGTGTTCCTGCACGGACTCGGCTCGGTGCGCCAGGGCGTGAAGAGCACGTCGCTGCTGGCGCACGCACAGCGGAGCGGGCGCGCCTTCGTGCGGGTCGATCTGCGCGGCCACGGCGAATCGAGCGGCACGATCGGACTGGTCAAGCTGTCGGCGCTGATCGACGACGTCGTGCGCCTGCTGCAGCGCCTTGGCCCGAGCGTCGTCGTCGGCTCGAGCCTCGGCGGCCTCGTCGGCGCGATGGCCGCCGCCGCGTGCCCGCAGCAGGCCGTGGGCCTCGGCCTGCTGGCGCCTGCGTTCGGCTTGATGAACGGCCTCGCCGACCGGCTCGACGCGCACGGCCAGCTGCGCACCAGCGACGGCCGCAGCTTCCCGGTCGCCGCCGACGTGCTGGCCGACGCGCGCGCGATCGACGAACGTTCGCTGCCGCGCCGCCTCGCGGTGCCGACGCTGCTGGTGCACGGCACCGCTGACGACGTGATCCCGCAGCAGGTCAGCGAACGCTTCTTCCAGGCACTCACGCAGCCGCAGAAGGAACTTTGGCTCGTGCCCGGCGGCGACCACCGCCTGGCCGACGTCGCCGACGCGATCTGGCCGCGCCTCGACGCCCTGCTGGCGCGTTGAGCCCACGGCATCCGCAGCGGTGCCGAACCTTGCGAGCCGACGAGCAGCGGCGCAGACTGGGGCCGTGTTCCCGATCCCGCCCGCCCACCAGCGCCTCGCCGACCAGGTCGACGGCTGGCTCGACCTGCGCTGCCCGGACAAGGCGCTGGCGCTGGTCGGACCGATGCTCGCCGACGCCGGCGCCCGCGCGGCGGGGCTGTATCTGCGCGTGCGCGCGCTGGTGCGCCTCGGCGACTACCCGCAGGCGCTGCCCGACCTCGCCGAGTTGGCGAAGCTGCATCCCGACGAGAGCTGGGTGCCGCTGACCGACGCGTTCTGTCGCAAGCGCACCGGCGACCTGCGCGGCGCCGCCGACGTGCTGCGGCGCCTGCTGCAGCGCGACCACAAGAACGCCACCGCGCACTTCAACCTCGCCTGCTACCTGGCGCTCGCCGGCGACCAGGACGGCGCCATCGACGCGCTGTCGCTCGCCTGCGGGCTGGACGCCGAGCACCGCCTGTTCGCGCGCGACGAACCGGACTTCGACAGCCTGCGGACCGACGAACGCTTCCGCGCCCTGCTGCGCAGTGGCGGCGCCGCCGAACCCGACGACCTCGACGCCGGCTTCGATGTCGAGGACGACGACGAAGACGACGACGCGCCGCCGGACGCCGGACGGCACGGCCACCGACTGAACTGACGGCGGCGGAGCCACCTGCACGCGCATGGCCGCGGTGCCACCGGCGCGCCCACACCGGACCCAATGCGCCGTGGCCCGGCAGTCGAAGAGAGCGCTTCGGGAGAACCACGTGCCGGCCACCACCCACCCGCCTGCGGCTGCGTTGCGCGACACCATCGCGCAGAACCTGACCCACGTCGTCAGCCTGCCGGCCAGCGCCGTCGAGCCGATCCTGTGCGCGATCGTCGCCGGCGGCCACGTGCTGCTCGAAGGCATCCCCGGCATCGGCAAGACGCTGCTGGCGCGCACGCTGGCGCTGACGCTCGACGGCGAACACAAGCGCATCCAGTTCACCAACGACCTGATGCCGAGCGACGTCGTCGGCGCCGCCATCTGGCGCCCGGACCACGGCAAGTTCGTGTTCGTGCGCGGACCACTGTTCGCCAACCTCGTGCTCGCCGACGAGATCAACCGCACCAGCCCGCGCACGCTGTCGTGCTTGCTCGAGGCGATGGAGAACGGCCGCGTGTCGATCGATGGCCGCACGGTCGAGCTGCCGCAGCCGTTCACGGTGTTGGCGACGCGCAACCCGATCGAGTTCCACGGCACCTTTCCGGTGCCGGAGGCCGCACTCGACCGCTTCCTCGTGCGCGTCGAGATCGGCTATCCCGACGAAGCGAACGAACTGCAGCTCTACACCGGTGCCGATCCGGAGGAGAAGCTGCAGAGCCTGAAGCCGGTGCTGTCGCGCGAAGCGCTGCTGCAGCTGCGCGCGGCGGCCGCCGCCGTGCAGGTTCGCCAGGCGGTCGCCGAGTACGCCTACCGCGTCGTCACCGCCACGCGCGCGCATCCCGAAGTGCAGCTCGGCGCCAGCCCGCGCGCGGCGATGGCGTGGCTGCGCGCGGCGAAGGCCCGCGCGCTGCTCGACGATCGCGACTACGTGCTGCCCGACGACCTGAAGGCGCTCGCCGTGCCGGCGCTGGGCCACCGCGTGTTCCTGCGCAGCGAGGGCAACGCCGACGCACTCGTGCGCGACGTGGTGCAAGGTGTGCCGGTGCCGCTCTGACCCGCGCTGCGGTTTCCGCCATGGCTGAGCGCGACGACAGTTCGAAGGCGAAGCCGGCCGCCACCGCCGGCCGCCTGCGCATCCTGCCGACCGAGCTCGGCTGCAAGGGCCTGCTGTTGCTGGCGGCGCTCGAGCTCGCGTTCCTCGCCACC
>CANGSN010000289.1 GCA_947455805.1 Planctomycetota bacterium | reverse complement strand
GAAGCCGCTGGCGCGCGGGGTCAGGCGGAGGTCGGCGGCGGCGGCGGTCGGGTCGGCGGGCATGCGGGCGTCGTTCGCGGTGCGGGGCGGTCAGCCGTGCTTCTTGGCGATCGTCGCGAAGCCGAACTTCGCGTGCAGCACCTGGAAGAAGTGATCGGGGCCGAGCCCGAGGTGGCGGAAGCGGGTCTTCGCCGGCCGCAGCAGCACGCGCCCACCCACCGGCACCTGCATCTGGATCTGGCCGTCGATCTGGCAGTATGCGTACTTCTTGTTGCCGGTCTCGACCACTTCGACGTCGAGGCCGTCGGCGACCGAGACCACCAGCGGCCGCGCGCTCAAGGTGTGCGAAGCGAGCGGCGTCAGCACCAGCGCGTCGAGGTCGGGCGCCAGCACCGGGCCACCGGCCGCCATCGAGTAGGCGGTCGAGCCGAGCGCGGTGGCGGTGATCAGGCCATCGCCGCGGTAGGACGCGAGTTCGGTGCTGCCGCGGAACGCGCGCAGCAGGATCATGCCGCCGACGGCGGCGCGGCTGACGACCACGTCGTTGAGGCCGAGCACCGGCTCGTTGATCGAGCCGTCGAGGCCCTGCATCGAGCACCAGAACATCAGCCGCGGCTCTTCGTGCAGTTCGCCGGCCAGCAGCATGTCGAGCGCCTGCTGCGTGTGCTCGTATTCGAACGAAGTCAGGAACCCGAGGCGGCCGCGGTTGATGCCGAGCGTGGGCAGCTGGTGCTGGCCCATGCGGCGCGCGGCGGCGAGCAGCGAACCGTCGCCGCCCCAGACCACCACGCAGTCGGCCTCGCGGTCCTCCAGCGACGACTCGCGGTCCATGACGATCTCGCACTCGCAGCCGCGGCCGGTCAGCCACGTCGCGTGGTGCTGGATCAGCGCCTTGCTGCCACCCTTGCGTTCGTCACCGACGAGCAGGAGCCGCTTGTAGGCGCGGTTGGCCATGGGCCTCAGCGCACCACCGGCGCGTTCTTCTCGGCGAGGAAGCGCTCGGCGACGTGCTGCGCCGTCAGCCCGATGGACTCGAGCACCTGCGCCCGGCTCATGTGCTCGAGGATCTCGTCGGGCACGCCCATGACCTGCACTTGCGCGCGCACCGGACCGTGCGCGGCGAGGCACTCGAGCACGGCGCTGCCGAAGCCGCCGACGCGCGTGTGGTCCTCGAGCGTGACGACGCGGTCGTGGCGGTCGCACAGCGCCAGCACGCCCTGCTCGTCGAGCGGCTTGCAGAAGCGCGCGTTGACGACCTCGATGTGGATGCCCTTCTTGTCGAGCAGTGCGGCGGCTTCGAGCGCCGTCTGCACCATGTGCCCGTAGGCGAGCACGGCGCCGTCGTTGCCCTGGCGGAGGATCTCCATGCGGCCGAGCTGCAGGGGCTGGTGCTTGCCGTGCCAGCCGAGCAGTTCGTGCGGGCCCGGCGCGTTGCCGCGCGCGTAGCGGATGCCCGACGGACCAGGCAGCGTCAGCGCGAACTGCATCATCTCGTGCAACTCGGGCCCGTCCTTGGGCGACATCAGCACGATGCCCGGCATGCAGCGCAGGAACGACAGGTCGTAGAGGCCGTTGTGCGTGGCGCCGTCCTCGCCGACGAGGCCGCCGCGGTCCATCGCGAACACCACCGGCAGGCGCTGCAGGATCACTTCCTGGAACACCTGGTCGTAGCCGCGCTGCAGGAACGTCGAGTAGATGGCGCACACCGGGCGCATGCCGCTGGTGGCGAGGCCCGAGGCCAGCGCCACCGCGTGCTGCTCGGCGATGCCGGCGTCGATGAAGCGCTCGGGGAACTTGTCACGGAACTCCATCAGGCCGGTGCCGTCCGGCATCGCGGCGGTGATGGCGAGCACGCGCGGGTCCTTCTCGGCGAGCAGGTGCATGCCCTCGCCGAACCACTCGGTCCACGAGCGGCCGGGCTTGTGCACCGGCACCACCGGCTGCAGCACGCACGGCTCGACCGGCACCTTCTCGGCCTTCTTCTTCGGCTGCGGCTTGGCGGCGTGCGCGCGGTCGTAGCGGTCTTCGCTGCCGGGCACGCCCTTGCCCTTCTCGGTCCGCACGTGCAGCAGCACGACGCCCTCGAGGTCCTTGACCTGCTCCAGTGCGTCGAGCACCTGCGCCATGTCGTGGCCGTCGACCGGCCCGAAGTAGCGGAAGCCGAGGGCTTCGAAGATGTGCCCCGGCGCCACCATGTTCTTCACCATGTCGACCGCGTCGCCGAGCGTCTCGTCGAGCCGGTTGCCGACCACGGGGATGGCCTGGATCAGGTGGTGCACCGCCTCCTTGGCGCGGTTGTAGAACGCCCCCGAACGCAGCTTGTTCAGGTGCCGCGACAACGCGCCGACGGTCTTGGCGATCGACCAGCGGTTGTCGTTCAGGATCACCAGCAGCCGCTCCTTCTCGAGCGAGCCGCCGTGGTTCAGCGCCTCGAAGGCGACGCCGCAGCCCATCGCCGCGTCGCCGACGACGGCGACCGAGTAACGCTTCTTGCCCTGCATGCGATCGCCCATGGCGATGCCGAGTGCAGCCGACGCGGCGGTGCCGGCGTGGCCCATCAGGTAGGCGTCGTACGGCGACTCCCACTTGTTGGAGAAGCCGCTGAGGCCGCCCTTCTGCCGCAGCGTGTGGAACCGGGCCTTGCGCTCGGTCAGCAGCTTGTGCGGGTAGCACTGGTGCCCGACGTCCCAGACCAGCCGGTCCTCGCGGAAGTCGAACAGGTAGTGCAGCGCGACCGTCAGTTCGACGACGCCCATGCCCGAGCCGAGGTGGCCGCCGGTGATCGACACCGTGTCGAGGATCACCTTGCGCATTTCGGCGCACAGCTGCGGCAGTTGCTCTCGCGGGATCCGCTTCAAGTCGGCCGGGTTGTCCACCTGGTCGAACAGAGGGGTCGGTGACGATTGGTCCAAGTCCAGCTCCACTGCGCTCGTAGGGATGCAGCGCCGCGAGCCGACCGTTCAGCTGCGACGCTCGACGGCGTAGGACGCGACATCTTGCAGCAGGCCGGCGGCGGCGTCCAGCATGCTCCCGGCCGACGGTCGCGCGGCGGCGGTCGCCGCCAGCACGGTCGGCACCATCGCCCTGGCCTCGGCCGCCAGGTCCCGCGCCGCCTGCAGGCTCGGCTCGAGGCCGATCATGGCGGGCCAAGTCAGCTTGCCAAGGGCGACGTCGGCGAGCGGGTTCTTCCCCAGCTCGGCCGCCGTGCCGGTCAGGTCGAGGCAGTCGTCGGCGATCTGGAAGGCCCGGCCGAGCAGGTCGCCGTAGCGCCGCAGCGGCACCAGGATGCTCGCCGGGGCGGCACCTCCCGGCGTGCCGACGAAGGCCGCGTGCGCGCCGACCAGCAGCGAGGCGGTGATCAAGGCGCCGGTCTTGTGGTCGTGGATCCACTGCACGCGCGCCAGCGTGTGGTGCGTCGGGTCGCCCTCGGCGGCGAGGTCCTCGACCTGCCCGCCCACCATGCCGAGGCTGCCGGCGGCACGCGCCAGTTCGACCACCGCGGCCGCGCCAGCGTCGGCGGCCCCTTCGAACGCGACCGTCAGCAGCGCGTCGCCAGCCAGCAGCGCCATGGCCTCGCCGTGCACCTTGTGGCAGGTCGGCCGGCCGCGGCGCAGGTCGTCGTCGTCCATGCACGGCAGGTCGTCGTGCACGAGACTGTAGGTGTGCAGGCACTCAAGCGCCGCCGCGGCGCGCAACGCCCGCTGCGGATCGCCGCCGGCCGCCTGGCACCCGAGCAGCACCAGCATCGGCCGCAGCCGCTTGCCGCCCGGGAACAACGCGTAGTGCATCGCCTGGTGCAGGCTCGCCGGTGGCTCGGCCACGGCGGGCAACAGCGCGTGCAGCGCCGCCTCCACCGGCTCAGCCCAGCGACGGACGAAGGCGAGGAACGGTCCGATCGCCGCGGACGTGGTCACTTGCTCACGACGATGCCCATCATGGCATCGCTCGCCTGCTTGCAGTTCAAATTCGGCAACAACATGCGGTAGCCCTCGACGCCGATGCTCGACTCTCCGCCCGCCTGGCGCAAGACACCGTCGACCATCCGCAGCGAGACGATGCCCGCCTTCGGGTCGAGTTCGACCGCGAGCCGCGCGCAGTGCGCCCCGCCGACGACGTGGTTCTTCTGGTCGCTGGCGACCAGGTCGACGTCGAGGAACCAGCCGTCCTGCATGCTGCGGAAGCGCGCGATGCGCCAGCGGTCGCTGGTGCCGGCGCGCTGCAGCAGGCCGTCGACGCGCTCGATCCACTGCGCGCGCGTCCCCGGGTCCACGCTGGGCAGCCTGGCTTCGCCGACCGGCGGCGGCGGATAGCTGCCTTCGATGCGCAGAAGGTAGGGCAGCGCCGCCTCGAATCCCGGGCCGTCGACGCCGTCGAACAGGATCGCGAAACCGTCTTCGGGCAGCGGCGTCGACGCGCCGGCGACCTTGCGTTCGCCTTCGAAGAAGCGCAGCGACAGCCGCGAGATCGAGCGGTCGAGCACCGCAGTCATGCGCTTGCCGCGCAGGAAGGCCACCGACAGCTGGTCCGCCGCGACGTCCAGCACTTCGACGTCGCGCAGCTCGCCGTCGACGATCGCCGACGCGCCGAGGAAGCGCAGGTTGGTGAAGCCCTCGCGGCGCAGCCGGTCGTGCAAGGCGAACAGGCAGGTGCGCACGCCCTCGCTGATCGGCAACTCGGCCGCCGCCGCCACGGCCGCGCGGGCCTCGGCCTCGCGCTGCTTCTGCGCCAGCAGTTCTTCGACGGCGGCCAGCCGCTGCTGCGTCGTCGCCAGTTCGAGCCGCAGTTCGGCGTAGGTCTTGGCGTCGACCGCG
>CANGSN010000288.1 GCA_947455805.1 Planctomycetota bacterium | reverse complement strand
GGCCATCAACGCGACCCCGGCACGAGCTGTTCGAGCAACAGCGCGGCCGCTTCGCGCGCCCGCGGCTCGGCCGATCGCGCCAGTTCGGCGTAGACGAGCAGCGGGTGCGCGGTGTCGGCGCGGTCCGCCGCGAGGTCGCGAGTCGTCATCGTGCGGAACACGTACAAAGGTCCGTTGCGATCGGGAATCGCGCCGAGAGCTCGCACCAGCTCCGGCCCGAACGCGGCCGTGTGCACGACGGTCTCGGCACTCTGCAGGTGGCGAACCCAGCGCGACGACCCGTGGGCTCCGCCGAAGCCGAACGGCACCTTGGCCGCGTGGAAGGTTCGCTCGACCGCTGCGATCACGGCCTCCGGCTCCGGGTCGCGCAGGCGGAAGCGCCCGGCGAGCAGTCGCCCGCGCAGCACGTCGGCCCAACCCAGAGCGAACCGATCGATGCACGTCTCCCTACCACCCGGAGCGAACACGTGCTCGCTGCGGCCGGCGCGCACCAGCAAGCCCTCGTCGCGCAGCCGCGCCGCCATGCTGTGCGCCGCGTGGCGGCTGACGTTGGCCACCTCGGCGACCTCGCGAACGGTGCGCGCCAGCAGACTCTCGTCGGCAAGCAACGCGAACAACACCTGGTAGCCGGCTGCGCGCAGGCCGCCGCTGCCGACCGGGCGCGCCGCCCGCCGCTTGCCCTCGACGTGCACGGTGACGTTGCCGCCGTCGAGTTCGAGGTGGCAGTTGCCGGCCAGGTCGAGATAGCCGAGACCGTGTTCGACCAGTGCCGTTCTCAGTTCCTTGCCCACGACCGCGGCCACGACGACGACCGGAGCCCGCGCGCTCGCGGCAGCCGCACCGATGCGATCGACCGCGGCGAGGCCGAGCGCACCGCGCACCGGGTAGAGGCGGACAGGATGCCGCTTGCCGCCTCGGCGCTTGATGTCGGCACGGAAGCCGCCCTCCAGATCGGCCCGCTGCGCACGGCCGCCGAGCGTGACGGAGATCTCGGTGCCATCGAAGGTCGCCGCGACCTCGTGCAGCAACCCCAGGCTTTTGTCATCTTCAGCCATTTGTCATTTTCAACATGACACTACGGCGAAGTGGGCTGAGGAGCAAGCTGCCGGGAGGCGTCTGCGGCTGCCGAAGCGTCCGCCGCGAGGCGAGATGGGCCCGTGCCGAGCCAGCCGGTGCCCGCGGCGCTGTGCCATGGGCTGCGCGACTGCGTGCTGGCGAGCGTCAAGCTGCCGCCGGCGCCCTTGGCGAACGGTCCGCTGCTGGCGGCTGGCGGAGCTGGTGCTGCCCGGCGAGACGTCGCCGGACGCCGTGGGTCTGATCGAGCGTCCCCGTGCCTTCCTCGCCAGTCGGAAGACACCACAGCCGCCCAACATCACGAGGATCTACGCCTCTTCGAATACGCCTTGACTGCCGGCAACAGCCAATCGCGACCACCACCATCCAAGATCATGGATACAACATCCCAAACCGAGTCGCACACCTCGTGAACCTCCTCCGGAAACGTCTCGATAGGAAAGTACAGGATGCGACCGGGGGAAGCCGAAGCCAGATCGACACCGAGGTAGTCACTATGAAGGCTCATGATGGCGACCAGACTCGAAGGTCCACCTGCCTTGCCGAACGGCGGAGCAATCTCCCTCAGCGCCAGGAGGCGGCACGGCAGAAGGTCACCCACAGTCCAGAACCTCGCACCATTCATCGCGGCATAGAGATCCCGTAGGTCCCCTGGCATTTCCGCGCCGATCAAGCCCTCCGCAGCCTCGATTTCAGACTGGGCCGCACCTGGGGCACACACGTGCTCGGAACGACACCTGCCTACAAGCACCTTCGGATCCAGTGAACCCATGACGATGCAAGCCTTGCCTTCCAGGAACGCTGCTGAGACCAGAAGCCAATGGCGAGGCCCACGGCCTTGGATGGTCAAAACGTGGCTGGCTTGAGGGGGTCTCGGCTGCCACGCATCCCGGCGAGCGGCGCGAATGATCACTCAGGTTCTCGCCGAGGGCAAGCTCCCACTGCACGCCCCAACTTCCTCGCCGTTCGCCCGCTGGCCAGCCCACCATTGCGACCGTAACCTCCTCGCCCCGTGAACACCGCCGACAACGCACCCAGCATCCTCCGTCAGAAGGACCCCGAAGTCGCCACCTGGCTGCAGCGCGAAGACAAGCGCCAGGCCACCACGCTGACGCTGATCGCGTCGGAGAACCACTGCTCCGCCGCCGTGCGCGAAGCCAGCGCGTCGCGCATCACCGACAAGTACGCCGAGGGCTACCCGGGCAAGCGCTACTACGGCGGCTGCGAAGTCGCCGACGGCGTCGAGGAGCTGGCACGGCAGCGCGCGATGCAGCTGTTCGCCGGCGCCGAGGACGCCAACGTGCAGCCGCACTCCGGCACGACCGCCAACCTGTCGGCGCTGCTGGCGCTCGCCGGCGCCGGCGGGCGCATCGTCGGCATGATGCTGAAGGCCGGCGGCCACCTGAGCCACGGCCACGACAAGAGCCACACCGGCATGGTGTTCCAGGCGAAGCAATACGGCGTCGACGGCACCGGCCGCATCGACCTCGACGAGGTGCGCAAGGTCTGCAAGGAACACCAGCCGAAGGTGCTGATCGCCGGCGGCAGCAGCTACGCGCGCAACATCGACTACGCGGCGTTCGCGGCGATCGCCAAGGAAGTCGGCGCGCTGCTGCTCGCGGACATCGCGCACCCGGCCGGCCTGATCGCTGCCGGCGTCATCCCGAGCCCGGTCGGCATCGCCGACGTGGTGACGATGACGACGCACAAGACGCTGCGCGGCCCGCGCGGCGGCATGATCCTGGCGAAGAAGGAGATCGCCAAACAGATCAACAGCTCGGTGTTCCCGGGCTCGCAAGGCGGCCCGCTGGTGCAGCAGATCGCCGGCAAGGCGGTGGCGTTCGGCGAAGCGCTGCGGCCGGAGTTCAAGGCCTACCAGCAGCAGGTGAAGGCGAACGCGGCGTTCCTCGCCGAGCGCCTGATGGCGGCGGGCCTCGACCTCGTCACCGGCGGCACCGACAACCACATCGTGCTGGTCGACCTGCGCAAGACCGACGTCACCGGCGCCCAGGTCGAAGAGCGTGCGCTCGCGGCCGGCCTGTCGGTCAACAAGAACGCCGTGCCGGGCGACCCGCGCCCGCCGATGGTCACCTCGGGCCTGCGCCTCGGCACCGCCGCGGTGACGACGCGCGGCTTCGGCCGCGACCAGATCGCCACCATCGCCGACGTCATCGTCGGCCTCGTGCGCGGCGGCGACGCGGAACGGTTCCGCGCGACGATCCAGGGCCTCTGCGAAGCGTTCCCGCTGCCGCGCTGAGCTTCGGCTCGCTCGCGACCTCATCGACGAGCGCGGCGACTTCGAACTCGCCGCGCGGCTACGAAGTTCGGCGATGGTTGGAGGCAGCGCGGCCGATCAATCGGCGCCTCGATCTTCGGCCAGCACCTCGCGCCACGCGCCATCGGTCAGCCGATGCCCAAATGGCGCGATCCGCCCGCCGACGTCGAAACGGCTCCCAATGCGGACCTCGACTTCGCTCGGCGGGCCGAGGCGAGCGACCGGCACGCCGCGATGCACGATGGTGATCCACTCGCCGAGTCCCGCGCGGCGGATGGCGTCGGCGAGCGCCAGTTCGAGATCCTCGATGCGGAGGAAGGACATGGTGCGGTCGAAAGGACGGATGCGGCCGAGCCCTCGGGTGCCGTCAGTCGCGCACGGTCGACAGCGACTTCTTCACCGCCGCGATGCGGGCCGAGTAGACCGGCTCGCGCGCGGCGAACTCGACCACCTGCACCTGGCTTCGCCCCTTGCCGAACAGCACGGCACCTGCAGGGCGCGCCCATACGGCGGCCAGGTAGCCGACCTTCTCGCCGCGCACGTTGGCGGTGCACTCGATCCACTGCCCGGTGACACCGTCGGCGTCGGCGATCTCGCCGCTGCCGGTCTCGACGTAGCCGCGCTGGCCGACGAAGTCGGTGCGCAGCGCCTGCAGCCAGAACGCCGCGTTGGAGCCTTCGGTCGGATCCGCCACCTTGCGCGAGCGCAGCACGCCGTCGTCGGCGGCGCGGGCGACGAAGCCGTCGCCGTCGCGCAGCCGCGAGAAGCCTTCGGGCACCTCCATCGGTGCTGCACACGCCGCCAACAGCACGAGCGCGAGCGCGCTCCCGATCTTCGTCATGGTGCGCATGTCAGCGGCCCTCCAGCAGGGTTTCCGGTCCGGTCTCGTTGATCCAATCGAACGGGCTCAGCTGCCGCGAACGCTTCGGCGGCGGCGGCGGGGCCGGCTCGACCTTGGCCACGAACGTCGCCTGCAGCGTCGCCATCGCCACCTGGTCGGCGAGAAGCTTCTTGCGACCTTCCATGCGCTCGATCTCGTCGGTCAGGCGACGAACTTCGGCTTCGACCTTCAGGATGTCCTCGACCTTCTCGGCCTTCTGCAGGATCTCGAGCAGGCGGTCGCGCGCCTTGCGGGCGTTGTCGATGCGGATGCCGAGGTCGACGAACTCCTCGGTGACGTCCTCGGCCTGGCGTTGCTCGGCGAGCACGCGGCCCATCGCCTTCACCGCCGTGAACATCGCGTCGAACTCGGCCGCCGGCAGCCGCACCGTCAGCGTCGCGCCCGCCTGCTGCTGCAGGTAGCCGCCGGCCGCCTTCACCTTGGCCAGGAAGTCGCGCGCGCTGTCCTCGGGACGCACGACCTCGACCTGCACCTGGCCGCGCTGGATCAGCAGACGCTCCACCGCCGCCGGCGCCTTCGGCCCGCCGCGACGCGCGTCGTTCTCCCGGCGCCACAGGTCCGGAGTCGC
>CANGSN010000287.1 GCA_947455805.1 Planctomycetota bacterium | reverse complement strand
GGCCGCGCGCGCAACGCGGCCGGCAAGGCGCTGGCCAAGGTCGACCGCAAGAAGGTGTGGCGGCGGTTCGCGGCCGCCGATGCGGATGCGCCATCCTGACATGACGGTGCAAATGTGGCATCCGAACGGCGCCGATGGCGAGTGCATGCACCAACGCCGAAGCATGCGAAAAATATAGTTACGGCGATTTAGCCAACTTGGCATGGACGGCACGGCCGTTGCCTCAGGAGGTCTGTCCTGAGCAACCATCCAAGGAGCCAAGCCATGCAGAAGACCAACCAGACCGCGACCCTGCCGCAGCCGCGCGACCCGTTCCAGACCCTGTTCGGCCGCCTGTTCGGCGACTCGCTCGCCGAGTTCTACGGCCAGCCCGAGGGCGGCACGCCGCGCACGAACATCGCCGAGACCGACGCCGGCTACGAGCTGTCGTTCGAGCTCCCGGGCCTCGAGGAGAAAGACATCCACGTCGACTTCCACGACAAGACGCTGACCGTTACCGCCGAGCGCAAGGACCAGCGCGAGGAGAGCGGCAAGCGCTGGCACCGCGTCGAGCATCGCTACGGCCAGTTCACGCGCACGATCACGCTGCCGAACGACGCCGCGCACAGCGGCATCGAGGCGGTCTACAAGCAGGGCGTGCTGACGATCCTGGTGCCGAAGGCGCCGGAGTCGCGGCCGACCAAGATCCAGGTCCGCGGCGCCTGAACGGATCGCCGGGCGCGCGCAGCGCCCGATGACGCGGTCCGCCGCGGGCCGTAGGCTCGCCCTGTGATCACCCTGGTGCAGCGTGTGCGGCAGGCCCGCGTGCTGGTCGACGGCGAAGCGGTCGGCGCGATCGAGCGCGGGCTGCTGCTGTTCGTCGGCGTCGAGCAGGGCGACACCGAAGCCGACGCCGACACCACCGCGAAGAAGGTGCAGGGCCTGCGCATCTTCCCGGGCCGCACGCCGACCGACCTCGCCGTCGGCGACATCGGCGGCAGCTGCCTCGTCGTCAGCCAATTCACGCTGGCCGCCGAACTGCGCCACGGCAACCGCCCCGACTTCACGGCCGCCGCCCCACCGGCCCTCGCCGACGCGCTCTACCAGCGCGTCGTCGCCCAGCTGACGGCCGCCGGCCTGCCCGTCGCCACCGGCCGCTTCGCCGCGTCGATGCAGGTCGAACTGCAGAACGACGGCCCGTTCTCGCTGGTGCTGGCCGTGCGCGGCGGCAAGGTCGTGCCGCGAACCGCCGCCGACGGCGCGTGATCCGAGGCCCCGGCCGGCACGGACGCGCGCTTCCGCCGAACGCAACCCGGCTGCATGATGACCGCGGCCGATGCACGTCCTATTCCTCGCCCCGGACACCCACGTCTACAACCACGGCTTCCTGCGCGCGCTGAAAGCGCTCGGGTGCAAGGTGTCGGCGATCGGCATGACCGGAAGCGAGCGCGTGTCGGCGGCGGCCCGCCACCACCTCGACGCCTACCGCGGCTGCGACCGCCTGCTCGAGGTCGAGGAGCTGAAGAAGGTGGCGAAGGAGCTGGCGACACCCGCCTTCGACCGCATCGAGACGATCGACGAGCCGCTGGTCGAACCGGCGGCGGCGCTGCGCGAACACTTCTTTGTGCCCGGTCTGCCGCTGCGCACCGCCAAGCTGTGCCGCGACAAGGTGGCGATGAAGGCGTTCCTGCGCAGCCACGACATCCCGTGCGCGCAGTCGACGTCGGTGACCAGCAGCGCCGACGCGATCGCGTTCGCCGAACGCTGGGGCTACCCGCTGATCGTCAAGCCGATCGCCGGCTTCGGCTCGCTGAGCACGTTCCGCTGCGCCGACCGCAAGCAGCTCGACGACGCGGTCGGGAAGCTGAAGCCCGCCGAGAACCACCCGGTCGCGATCGAGGAGTTCATCGAAGGCCACGAGGGCTTCTTCGACACCATGTGCGACGCCGCCGGCGTGCGGCACGAGTTCGCGTCGCACTACTTCCCGGGCTGCCTCGAGGCGAACACGCAGCGCTGGATCTCGCCGCAGATCGCGGTGACCAACCGCATCGAGCAGGGCGGCTACGAAGAACTGCGGGCAATGAACCGCCGTGTCGTCGATGCGCTCGGCATCCGCAACGCGGCCACGCACATGGAGTGGTTCTTCGGGCCGAAGGGCCTGAAGTTCAGCGAGATCGGCGCCCGCCCCGCCGGCGAGAAGATCTGGGACATGTACGGCGTCGGCAACGAGTTCGACGTCTACCGCGAGTGGGCGCTGGCGATCCTCGGCCGCCCCGGCGAACAGCGCCCGAGCCGCCGCTACGCCACCGGCTCGATCCAGATCCGGCCGAGCAAGGACGGCCGCTACCAGGGCCACCGCGGCCTGCCGGAAGCGTTCGAACGCTGCGGCGCCTGCGTCTACGAATCGTCGGTGCCGACGCCGGGCACGCTGACCAAGTCGCTCGACCGCGGCTGGCTGGTCAACACGTGGTTCCGGCTGAAGCACCCGGACTACGACCAGCTGCGCGCGCTGATGACGTTCCTCGGCGAGACGGTCAAGGCCGACGCGGTGTGAGCCGGCGGCGCCCGGCACGCCTCACTCGAGCCCGAGGTCGTCCATGTCCTCTTCCTCGAAGCCGAGGTAGTGGCCGAGCTCGTGGTAGAGCGTGATGCGGATCTGCTCGATCAGGTCGGCGCGGTCCTTGGCGGCGCGCTCGAGGTTGCGCTGGAACAGGTAGATCGTGTTCGGCCGCACCTGCGGCAGGTCGAACTCGCTGGTCTCCGGCAGCGGCACGCCGTCGAACAGGCCCAGCATGTCGGGCGCCAGGTGCTCGTTGTCCGGTCCCTTCGCCAGCTTCGCGTCCGGCACGTCCTGGATCACCACTGGCACGCGGTCGAAGCACTGGCGGAACTGCCGCGGCAGCTTCTTCATCGCCTTGCGCACCTCGCGGTCGAACTCGTCGCGCGTCATGCGCACCGGCGGCGGGTACTTGTCGGGCGCAGCGGCGGCGGCACGCAGGAAATACGGTTCGGCCTCGTCGTAGCGCCCCTTCCGCTCGAGCAGCGCCGCGTAGACGACGTCGGCGTCGACGACCGCGTCCGGCAGGTCGCGTGCGGCCTGTGCCGCGACCTCGGCTTCGTCGAAGCGCCACTGCAGGAACAGGCTCATCGCCAGGCTGTAGCGCGTCGACGGGCAGTCCGGGTCCTTCTGCAGCACCTGGCGGAACTGCTGCTCGGCGTCGGCGGCGCGGCCGAGGCCGAGGTAGGCGTCGCCGAGCAGGAACGTCAGGTCGAGCGGGTTGCCTTGCCCGCTGGCCCGCGCCGCTTCGATCGCCTCGAGCGCTTCCTCGAGACGGTCTTCGTCGAGCATCGCCTCGATGCTCTGCACGACCGGGTCGCGACCGACCTGGCCGTCGGTGTCCGGGGGCACGATGCCTGCAGGTTCCAAGTCCATCGCCGAGTAGCCTAGCGAACTGCGCCGATCGGCGTACTTGCTCGCATCCGTGTTCGGCCGATGCTGGCCCTACGGAGCGGGACCTTCCCCAGCCTGCGAATGCCATGATCCAGATCCGCCGCATCGTCTGCCCGATCGACTTCTCGCCGACGGCCCAGCACGCACTCGACTACGCCGCCGAACTGGCCCGTTCGAGCAACGCCGAGCTCGTGCTGCTGCACGTGATCCCCGACTTCGACTACCCGATCCGCGGGCTCGGCATGGCGCAGGCGTTCCCGCACCTGCGCGCCGAGATGCACACGCGCGCGAAGGAACAGCTGGCCGCCGTGCAGCAGAAGCTGAAGGACGTCAAGTCGACGCTCGAGCTGCGCGACGGCGTCGCGCACGACGCGATCCTCGACTGCGCAAAGGCGCTGAAGGCCGACATGATCGTCATGGGCACGCACGGCCACACCGGCATCAAGCACGCGCTGCTCGGCAGCTCGGCCGAGCGCGTCGTGCGCCTGTCGACGTGCCCGGTCCTGACCGTGCGTTCGCCGAGCTGATCGTTCGTTCGCCGGGCGGACCGTGCGGCCCGGCCGGCGCGAACGTCACTCGACTTCGAGGCTGACCAGGATCTTCTGCACGTCGAGCGCGCGCGGCGCCTCGAGGATGCGCGCGGCGATGCGGCGGCATTCCTCGAGCGAGTAGCGCGCCAGCACCTTGGTGACGCCGCGCAGGCGCACCGGCGCCAGCGAGAAGCTGCGGTAGCCGACGCCGAGGTAGAACGGCACCCGCACCGGATCGGCCGCGCTCTCGCCGAACAGCACCAGCGGCTTCTGCTTGCGCTCGGCGTCCTTCGCCATGCGAGCCAGCAGCTCGAACAGTGCTGGGTGCATCATCTCGTGGTACTCGCGCACCGCCGCGTTGTCGCGATCGGCGGCGAGCAGGTGCGCCTGCAGGTCGTCGACGGCGACGACCGCGAAGTCGCTCTCGTGCAGCAACGCCGGCAACTGCATCGCCGCCGCCGGCACCTCGATCATCGGCGCCAGCATCACGTCGGCGGCACACGCCACCCCGGCCTTCTTCAGCGCGACGCGCTCCTCGATCAGCGCCGCCTTCACGCGCTGCAGGTCGGTCAGCGCGGTGACGAACGGCACCAGCACGGCGATCTCGCTGGCGCCGACCGCCGCGCGCAGGATCGCGCGCAGCTGCAGCCGCAGCACGTCGCGGTTGGCGAGCAGGCCGCGCACGCCGCGCAGGCCCATCGCCGGATTGCGTTCCTGCAGGCGCTGGTCGCCATGCGCCTGCGCCGCCACGTCGAGCAGGCGGAACGCCAGCGGCCGGCCGGCCTGCGCCTCGACCACCTGGCGGTAGGCGGCGATCAGCAAGTCCTCCGACGGCCGCATCTTCTCGGCCAGGAACTGCAGCT
>CANGSN010000286.1 GCA_947455805.1 Planctomycetota bacterium | reverse complement strand
TCGCCCTGCCCAGCATCGCCTGCGGGGGCGCCATGCCACGGATTCGTGGCCTCGTCGCCCGTGTCGGCGGCGTCGTCACCGGCGGTGGTGAGGTCGGCCTCATCGTCAGTCCTCGCGGCTGGCGCCGGCGCTGGTCGGCGGGGCTGGCGCACGGCCGGCGCCTCGTCGACGGTCGGTTCCGCGTCGGGCTCGTCGTCGCTGTGGCCGTCCGTGCCCTGTTCTTCCTGCGGGTCGGCCTCGTCGGCATCCACCTCGGCTGTTTGGCCGTCGACAACCTGGTCACCGTCCGTCCTGTCGCCGTCCGCACGTTCGTCGAACCCGTGCTGCGGATCGAGCTGGTCGGCGAGCCGGCGCCAGTGGTCGAGGCTGTCGAGTTCGGCGTCGGTCGCGTCCTGGCCGCGGCCGAGCATGCGCACCTCGAACAGGTCGAGCGCCTCGAAGAAGTACGGGCTGTGCAGGAAGCCTTCGATGCGGAAGCGCTTGCTGGTGTCGGGCTGCAGAAAGCGGTGCTGCACGCCGCAGATGCGCTTCAGGCAGCCGGCGTCGCGCTTGGGCAGCCGCAGGGCGGCGCACAGCGGGCCGAGCACGTCTTCGGCGATCGAGGTCGCCGAACGGCCGGGATTGCGCGCGGCCTTCGCGAGCACCGGGCCGACCAGCAGGGCGCCGAGCAAGACACCGTTCGGCGGCTGGTGGCCGTCCTGGATGCGCTGGTCGAGCGCGTCGAGCGTGTGCCAGAAGTCGACGCGTTCGTCGTGGCTGGCGTCGGCGAGGAACTCGGCCAGCACCGGCGTCAGGGCGCGCAGGGCGCCGACGTCGCGCAGCAGCTGGAAGCTGTCGAGCGCGTGGCCGCCGCGCAGCAGGCGCAGGATCTCCTCGAGCACGCGCGGCGGGGCGCTGCGCACGAGGTCGCCGGAGGTCTCGGCCATCGCCGCCAGCGTGTGCTCCTCGACGGTGAATCCCAGCCGCCCGGCGAACTTCGCGGCGCGCAGGATGCGCACCGGATCCTCGCGGAAGCGCACGACCGGATCGCCGATGGTGCGGATCACGCGTTCGCGCACGTCCTGCAGGCCGTCGGCGAAGTCGTAGATGGTGTCGCGCGTCGGATCGAGGAACAGCGCGTTGACGGTGAAGTCGCGGCGCAGCGCGTCCTCCTCCGCCGTGCCGAACTCGTTGTCCTGCGTGATCAGCACGTCGGCGCCGTTGTCGCCCGGTTGCGGCGCGCGGCGGAACGTCGAGCACTCCAGGATCTTCGTGTTGCCGTGGAAGTGCAGGTGGGCCAGCTTGAAGCGGCGACCGATGATGCGGCAGTTGCGCGGGAACACGCGCTTGACCTGCGGCGGTCGCGCCTCGGTGGCGATGTCGTAGTCCTTGGGAGTGCGCCCGAGCAGCAGGTCGCGCACACAGCCACCGACCAGATAGGCCTCGAACCCCCTGCTGATCAGTCGCTCGGTCGCGCGAACGGCGTCGATGTCGAGCAACGACAGGTCGATGCCCGTCGGGGAAAGGATCGTCGGTTCGATCGTCGTACCTTCTGCGTTGAACCTAGGGAAGGACGGGGTTTACCGGCTGGCCGGGGCGACTGACAACAGTTTCTCCGGCGCGTGTTGCGGCCGACGTCAGGCTTGCAGGCCGCCGTCGACCGTCAGCACCTGCCCGGTGACGTAGCTGGCGGCGTCCGAAAGCAGGTAGCGGACCATGCCGACGACGTCGTCGACGTGGCCGAGGCGGCCGGCCGGCACGCGGCCGAGCAGGCGCTGCTGGCTCTCTTGGTGGCTGTGCGGGTGGTGGATCAGGCCCGGCGCCACGACGTTGACCGTGAGCCCGGCCTTGGCCGTCTCCAGCGCCAGCGACCGCGCCAACTGCACGACCGCGGCCTTGGCGGCGAAGTAGGCGGGGGCGCGCAGCATGCCCTTGTCCTTGTCGACGCCGGCGGCGGCGAACAGCACGACGCGGCCGCGGCGGGCCTGGACCATCGCCGGCACCACCGCCTGGATCGTGTGGAAGGCGCTGTCGACGTTGCTGGCGAACAGGTGCCGCCACGTCGCGAGGTCGGTGCCGAGCAGCGGTTGTTCGGCGAAGTCGCCGATCGTGTGCAGCAGCGCGAACGGGGCGCCGTGCTGCTGCTGGAAGGTGGCGAACGCCGTGCGCAGCGCGTCGGGGTCGGTGGCGTCGACGCCGGTGTGGCGCGTCCACACGGTGGTCTGTCCCGGCCAAGCCGCGGCCAGTGCCTGGCCGATGCCTTGGCCGCCGCCGACGACCAGGACCCGGCCCGGCAGCGTCGTCACCGGCTCTTCGTTCATGACTGGCGCAGCCAGCCGAGGATCTCCTTCAGCTTCGGCGGATTGCCAGTCATCAGCACGCCGACGCGGAAGATCTTGCCGGCGAATCGGAATGCGAGCCACACGCTGGCCAGCAGCAGCAGCGTGGTGATCACGTATTCGTAGACCTCCGGCGGGCCGCCGGCGCGATTCATCATGATGAACGGCGTGAACAGCGGCACGTAGCTCAGCACCTTGGCGACGAGGCCGTTGGGCTCCTGGACGATGAACATCATGCTGACCAGCGGGATGATCAGCAGCACGAACACAGGCTGCAGCAGGTTCTGCGCCTCCTTCAGGCTGTTGGTCACCGAGCCGAGGCCGACCAGGATCGCCGCGTAGAGCAGATAGCCGAGCAGGAAGTAGACGATGAAGCTGGCGAGGTAGAGCGGGTCCTTGGCGGCGGCGAGCGCCGTCAGGTCGGTGCCGGCCAGCAGCCACTCGGCGACCCAGATGCCGAGCAGGGCGCACAGAGCCCACGAGATCGTCAACGTCAAGCCCGTGGCGCCGATGCCCCAGATCTTGCCCTGCATCAGCTGGCCGGGGCTCACCGACGACAGCAGGACTTCGATGATGCGGTTGCTCTTCTCCTCGACGGTGTTGGTCAGCAGCATCTGCGCGGCGGTGATGACGGCGATCCACAGCAGGTAGACGAACGCCATCGGCGCGAACCCGGAGCCCTTGTCGGCGGCCGTCACCGGCGACGTCTTTCCGTCCTTGCCCGCCTTCTCGGCCCGGAATGCGACCTCCTCCCGCAGCCGCTGGGCGACCGACGCCGGGATCTTCGCTTCGGCGATGCGGAGTCGCTGCACGACCTTGGTCGCGGCGGTGCCGTACCAGTCGCGCAGCGAGTTGTCGGTGTAGTTGTTGCTGACGTAGAGGAAGTCGTCGAGGCGTTCGTTCGGGGCGGCACCGACCACGAAGAAGGCGAACAGTTCGCCCTTCTGCACCATCTGGCCCAGGCGCTGCCGCTGCTCCGCCGGCGGCAGTTCGGCGAGCCCGAGCTCGGCGAGGCTGCGCCGCTGGTAGCGCTTGGCGGTGGCCATCGCCTGTTGCTCCTGCATCAGCCGCTGCAGCGAGTCCGCCGGCAGCTTCTGCAGGCGTTCGAACAGCTTCTCGCGCACGTCGTCAGGCACTTCGGGCGGCGTCACCGTCGGGTCATCGCCAGCCTTCCCGCGCAGCGGCGCCAGTTGGTCGCCGAGGTCCTTGGCGATCTCGGCCATCGCCCCCGACATCTCCTGGTCGCTGGCCAACAGCCGCGCCAGCGCCGCCATGTCGCCGCTTCGCGCCTGCTTCTCGATGCGTTCGGCGAGGCCGCTGGCGGCAGCGCCATCGGCCGGGCTGTTGCCGAGGTCGACGACGGCGTAGGCCTGCGTCTGCTTCAGCTTCGCCAGCACGTAGCCAGCGCCGAGCGAGATCGCGATCAGGATCGGGAAGGCGAGGATGCCGATCCAGAACGTCTTCGTGCGGACGTTCTCGAGGTACTCGCGCTGGGCGACGAGCAGGGTCTTGTTGGCCATGGTTCAGCGCTCCGCAGAGGCCGCGGCGAGCTTCTGGTTCGCTTCGTCGACGGTCCGGACGAAGATCTCGTGCAGGGATGGTTCGCGGTAGTCGAAGCGCTTGACGACGACGTGGTCGATCAGCCAGCGCAGTGCCTGCTGCGGGTCGTGGCCCTGGCGCAGGAAGATCTCGGCGTGCTTGCCGTGGTCGTTGACGCGCAAGGCGCCGGGCAGCTGCTGCAGCACCGTCCCATCGCCGTCGTAGTCGAGCTGGATGCCGAGGTCGCGGCCCTGCTTGACCTGGCTCAGCGTGCCGGCGAACTGCAGCTTGCTCTTGTGGATCATCATCACGAAGTCGCAGATCTGCTCGGCGTGCTCCATGCCGTGCGTGCTGAAGATGACCGTGCGGCCCTGGCGCTTCATGTCGAGGATGAGGTCGCGCATCAGGTCGCGGTTGACCGGGTCGAGGCCGCTGAACGGCTCGTCGAGGATCACCAGTTCGGGCTCGTGGATGATCGTGCCGAGCACCTGGACCTTCTGGCCCATGCCCTTGCTCATCGCCTCGCAGCGCTTGTCGAGCCAGTCGCCGAGGCCGTAGCGGGTCAGCAGCTCCTTCGCCTTCAGGTTGGCGGTGCTGCGGTCCATGCCCTTCAGCTTGCCGAAGTAGGCGACGATCTCCGCCGTCTTCATCTTCTTGTAGAGACCCTTCTCCTCCGGCAGGTAGCCGAGGCGGTCCTTCACCTGGGCGGCGTCGGGGTGGCCGAGCACCGAGATGGTGCCGGAGTCCGGGTGGAAGATGCTCATCACCATGCGGATGGTGGTGGTCTTGCCAGCACCGTTCTGGCCCAGGAAGCCGTAGATGCAGCCCTTCGGCACTTCCAGCGACAACGCGTCGACGGCGGTGAACGAGCCGAAGCGTTTGGTGACCGACTGCAGGCGGAGCGCGTGTTCCATGCGGCGTGCGCGGCGTTGGCCGCGGGCCGCGAAGATTGACGGCGCGCGGCGGTGCGAGCAAGCGCGCTGCCCGCGATCGCACCGGCG
>CANGSN010000285.1 GCA_947455805.1 Planctomycetota bacterium | reverse complement strand
CTCGGGCAGCTACCTCGTCGTCTGCGACACGATCGTCGAGGACCTCGGCGCCGACGCGTTCCCGAACCGGCCCTGGGGGCCGGGCAACAGCCCCAAGTCGGCGGTCGCCCGCTTCTTGGCCGAGAACCGCGACTTCGTCGTCGACGAACGCATCGATGCCAAGCTGCTGCTCAGCAACTCGCCGAACGGCTACCTGCGGTGCGTGCGATGAACGAGCCCCTGGTCACGATCGGCATCGCGACGTTCCAGAAGGAGCAGCATCTGCGGGCCACGCTCGACGCGGCGCTGGCCCAGACGCACCGCAACCTCGACGTGCTGATCGTCGACAACGCCTCGACCGACGCGACCCGGACCATCGCGCACAAGTACGCCGCGCGCGATGGGCGCGTGCGGGTCGTCGAGCACCGGCGCAATCTCGGGTCGCGGCGCAACTTCAACCTCGCCTTCGAGCTCGCCCACGGCGAGTTCTTCGTCTGGGGGCGCGGCCACGACCTGTGGCATCCCGAGTTCGTCGCCACCGGCGTCGACCTGCTGCAGCGCGACCCGGAGATCGTGCTGGTGCACACCACAGCACGCGAGATCGACGCCGACGATCGCGACCTCGGGCCGGTGGCCGAGGACCTCGACACCCGCGGGCTCACCGTGCCGGAGCGCCTGCAGGCCTGCTGGCGGCGCCTGCTCGGGCCGGCGACGCTCGGCCTGATCCGCCGCGCCGCGATGGATCGCACCAACCTCTACCAGGAGCTCGCCGGCTGCGACCTCGTGTTCCTGCTGGAGCTGGCCTGCCACGGCACGTTCGCCTTCGTCGACCGCCCGCTGCTGCAGCTGCGCCGCGTGCGCAGCGAGGGCAGCGAAGCCGAATCGGTCGCGCGCACGTGGCGGCAGATGAACCCGCACCGCTCGCGCCGCGAGTCCCCCGACCTGCACGTGCTGGAGTTCCTGGCCGCGCACGCGCGCGTGCTGCGCGACCTCGACGTGGCACCCGCAGTCCGCGACGAGCTCGCCGGCGAACTCGTGCAGTGCTTCGCCGGGAAGTTCGCCGGCAGCTTCGCACGCGCCTTCGACCACCTCGCCGATCGGCTCGACGCCGCGTCCCAGCGGCCCGACGACCCGGCGCAACGGCTGGACGCCGTCACCGCCCTGCACTGGCTCGACCAGCTGCACCTCGCCCTCCTGTGCCATCCGGCGCACGAACGCGGCCTCGCCGCGCGCAACGCCCTGCTCCACCTGGCCGTCGACCTCAGCACCGAACCCACCGCCCCATGACCACGCTCCCGCTCGCGAACGCTTCCCCGGCAGCGGCCATTGCCTCGCGCCACCGCACCGTCGTCCACGACGGCCGCGAGTGCATCATGCCCCGCCACGTCCAGATCGAGAGCGTCGGCGGCAAGGGCATGTGCACGGCGCGCTGCACGATGTGCACGATCGAGGACTGGCAGAAGCCGCCGCGCATCATGCAGCAGGCCGAGTTCGAGAAGTTCGTGCTCGACCTGGCGCCGTACCGCGAGCACATCGACTACGTGACGCTGCACTGCAACGGCGAGCCGCTGATGGACAAGCGGCTGCACGACAAGGTCGCGTTCCTGAAGCAGCGCGGCTTCCGCGGCACCGGCTTCGCGACCAACTGCACGCTGCTCGACGAGCGGCGGGCGCAGGCGCTGCTGGCGGCAGGCCTCGACACGATCATCTGCTCGATCGACGGCGCCACCAAGGCCACCCACGAGTCGATCCGCCACCGCACGAACTTCGACAGCATCGTGCAGAACGTCGAGCGCTTCCTCGCCCTGCGCAACGAACGCGCGGCCCGCGGCCTGCCGGCGACCCGCGTGCTGGTGCGCTTCATCCTGCAGGACAAGAACCGGCACGAATGGGACGCCTACCAGGCCTTCTGGCGGCAGCGCCTGGACCCGCAGCGCGGCGATGGCGTGCTGCAGTTCCCGGTGCACAACTGGGGCGGCCAGATGGAGAACTGGCGGCAGAACCTCGAGCACTACGGCGCTGGCCAGGTGTTCGAGTGCGAGGACCTGTACGAGCGGCTGATCGTGTTCTCCGACGGTCAGGTGTCGCACTGCGATGCCGACTACAACGGCTTCTTCCCGCACGGCAGCGTGTTCGAGCAGCACTTCCTCGACATCTACAACGGGCCGGTCTTCACGCGCTACCGCGAGGCGATGGCGGCCGGCAAGCTGTGCGAACTGGAGCACTGCAACAGCTGCAGCATCCCGCTGGCCCGCGCGCAGCGCCGCAGCAGCTGACCGCGGCGGACCGACGTCGCCCGCGGCGGGGCCGCCGACGGCCGGCTGGGTGTGACTCGAGGCAGGCGGCGGGCTATTGTCGGACGCGGTCGCACGTCCGCCTCGAGGAAGCCATGCAACGCCCCCTGCCCGCCCTTCTCCGTGGCCCGCTGCTCTGTGGTCTCCTGCTGTGTCGGATGGCGGCTTCCCAGGCAACGCTGACCGTCGACGCGACGGGCACCGGCGGGGCGTTCACCACCGTGCAAGCGGCGATCACCGCCGCAAGCCCTGGCGATCGCATCCGCGTGCTCGGCACCGGCCCCTATCCGAGCTTCCTCGTGGACCGCGCCGTCGACATCCAGGGCGCCGGCGGCACGCGGGTGCCCGGCATCGAGGTGACGGCGGTTCCGGCTGGTCAGTCGGCCCGCATCGCCGGCTTCGCGCTCGACCTGCCGAGCAACGCCTCGATCTTCGTGCACCACTGCCCGGGCAGCGTGCTGCTGCAGAACCTGACCATCAGCGGCACGATCCAACCGCTGGCCGTCGTCACCAACCCGGGCCTGCACGTGCTCGCTGCCGATTGCGTGTTCACCCGCGACTGCACCTTCTTCGGCCGCAGCGGCCCCACCGGCTCGCCCGCGGTCTTGCTCGATGCCGGGCGGCTGACCATCACCGGCGGGGTCGCGATCGGCGGGGCCACCATCAACCAGGCGCCGGTGCCGAACGTCGGCCTGCCCGGGGTCGTCGTGCAGAACGGTGGGCAGCTGCACATGGTGTCGGCGGACTCGCTCGGCGGGATCTGGAGTTCGCTGCCAGCGAACAGCTGCGATGGCGGCGACGGCATCCGCGTGATCCAGGGCTTGGTGTATGCGATCGACGACTGCGGGCTGCGCGGCCGGATCGGCATCGGTTTGGGGACCAGCGGGGCAGCCGTGCGCGGTTCCGTGCGCTACACCAGCGACTGCGTGATCCAAGGCGCCGTCGCCGGCGGCACCCAGATCGAAGCCAGGCCGCGCCTACTGTCCAGCGCCCAGGTGACCATCGGCACCACGTTGACGGTCACGATCGACGGCGCACCGCTGCAGTTCCTGTTGGTCGGCGTCGACCTGCAGTGCCTGCACCTCCCCTTCCCGCTGCTGGACGGCGTGCTGGCGCTGACGCCGACAGCGGCTTTGTCGGGGGCGATCCTGCTGGACCTGAACGGCGTCGGAACCTTGAGCCTGCCGATCCCGGGCGTGCAGACCGCGGCCAACCAGAACCTGTTCTTGCAGGGGGTCGCGCTCGGCACGACCGGCCATCTGCTGACCGGTCCCACCGTCGTGCGCACGCAGTGACGGACGACCGAGGGGCGCCCGCTCGCGGTCACCGACTGCCGGCCCTCACGTCTCGCTGGATCTCGGAGGCTGAGAGAGAGCCCGTAGCATGCATTGTTCCGAGGCTCTCAGCCCACGGCCTCACTTGACCGTCCAGATCTCGCCGGCGAACAGCAGGTCGCGCAGCGACTCCTGCTTCTTCTGCTTCGCGGCGGTGAGCTGCGCCTGCACGCCCTGTTCGAAGGTCGGCTTCTCGCGGCGGCGGAACACGCCGATCGGCACCGGGACCTCGGTCTCGCTCATCGTCGCCAGCGCCATCGCCGGCGCCGGGGTCTCGGCGGTCTCGTCCCAGACGTAGGCCTTGCCGAGGTCCGCGCCGGTCACCAGGTAGGGCCGGAACTGGGCGTCGAAGGCGATGCCCTGGTCCTTGTTGGCGCCGAACAGCAGCGGCTTGCCGTGCTCGAGCGTCAGGAGGCGCTGCTCGCGCACGCCCTTCTCGGTGAATCCCTTGTAGGCGCCGTCGTTGAAGATGTTGCAGTTCTGGTAGATCTCGACCACCGCCGTGCCCTGGTGCGCACTGGCCTTGGTGATCGTCTCCTCGAGGTGCGGGCCGAGGATGTCGACGCCGCGCGCGACGAACGTGCCGCCAGCACCGAGCGTCAACGCGATCGGCGAGAACGGGTAGTCGACGACGCCGAGCGGCGAGCTCTTGGTGACCTTGCCCTGCTCGCTGGTCGGCGAGAACTGGCCCTTGGTCAACCCGTAGATGCGGTTGTTGAACATCAGGATCTTCAGCCCGACGTTGCGCCGCATCGCGTGGATGAAGTGGTTGCCGCCGATCGACATCGCGTCGCCGTCGCCGGTGACGACCCAGACGTCGAGGGCGGGGTTGCTGAGCTTGACGCCGGTCGCGATCGCCGGCGCGCGGCCGTGGATCGTGTGGAACCCGAAGGTCTCCATGTAGTACGGGAAGCGCGAGCTGCAGCCGATGCCGCTGATGATCACCGTCTCGTGCAGCTGCTTGCCGAGCTTGGCGAACGCACTCTGCACGGCGTTCAGGATCGCGTAGTCGCCGCAACCCGGGCACCACCGCACTTCCTGGTCGGTCTTGTAGTCCTGCTTCTGCATCACGGGACGATCGACACTGGTCATCGACGCACCTCCTTCACACTCGCGAGCACCCGGGTCAGTTGTTGTTCGAGTTCGTGGCTCTTCCACGGCTGGCCGTTCACCTGGCTGATGCTCTGCACGTCGACCAGGTACTTCGCGCGCAGCATCATCGCCAGCTGGCCCTTGTTGAGCTCCGGCAGCGCCACGCGCGCGAAGCCGCGCATCAGCG
>CANGSN010000284.1 GCA_947455805.1 Planctomycetota bacterium | reverse complement strand
GGCTGCGCTCGCTCGGGGCGCAGCCGCCACGGCCGATCGCAGCACGCGCCGCCGCGCACGCCGCGGCGTGGCTCGCCGAGGGCTTCCATCGTCGCGAACAACCCCGGTATGGATGGGTGACCCGTGTCGCGCTCTGACCTGTGGCTGCGGGACGGCCGCATGATCCCGAAGGACTGCTTCCACCTGAGCTTCTCGCGCAGCGGCGGTGCTGGCGGCCAGCACGTCAACAAGACCGAGACCAAGGTCGACCTGCGGCTCGACCTGACCGCGGCCGAGGCGGTGCTCGGCCCGTACGACGTGCAGCGCATTCGCACCGCACTGGCGAAGCGGCTCGACGCCGACGGCATGCTGTGCGTGGTCGCGAGCGAGCATCGCAGCCAGTTCCAGAACTACGAAGCGGCGATGGCGCGCATGGCGACGATCCTCGCCTCGGCGCTGGTGCGGCAGAAGCGCCGCGTCGCCACCAAGCCGACGCGCGGCAGCCAGCGGCGCCGCGTCGACGAGAAGCGCCACCGCGGCGACATCAAGCGCGGTCGACAGGGCGGCGGCGATGGCTGAACTTCCGGATCACTTCAGCAGCCGCGCGAAGCGACGGTTGCTGTCCGGGAAGTCGACGCCCATCGCCAACGCCACCACCAGCCCGGTGGCCGTCGGCAGCAGCCACGCGGCGGCGCTGGACACTTCGGCGGTCGACCACGCGGACGGTGCGCAGCTGAGCAGCCCGCCGGCGAACATGCTCGCCAGCGCGAGCCACTGGTATTCGACGAGGCCGCCGATGCGCCGCGTCTGTGGCTCGCCGCGATAGGCCTCCTCGACGAAACGACCGAGGCCGTTGCCGAGCAGGTAGAGACCGGCGATCGCGAACGGTGGCTGGCCGAGTTGGTGGCATCGGGTCAGCGCGATGCCGAGCAGTGTGTTCCAGACCAGCGAGTAGAGCTGCGTCGCGTGCACCGGGACGCCGCCGAGCCCGGCGAGTCGCACCACGCGGCTCTGCGGGTGCCGGCACACGATGCCGACGCCGGGACTCGCCGGGCGCCCGTGGCAGCAACCCTGGAGCAGGCACCGCAGGCGCCCGATCGCCTGCGCGAACGGCGCTGCCAATGCGAGGCTGCCGGCCACCGTCGCGATGTCGTCGCCGAACGCCAGCAGGGCGAGCAGGGCGAATGCGGCGCCGACCACCGAGCCGTAGTAGCCGAACGGGCGCAGCGACACCGCGGCGCCTTCGATCCACTGGGCCCAGAGTGCCGCACCCGCCACGGCGCTCGCACACACGATGGTGACCTGCAGTGGGGTGGCGCCGCAGTGCAGCATCGTCGCCGCGACCAGGGCCGCCGCCGCGCCGGCGACCGGTGCGTGCACGAAGACCCGCAGCGGACCCAAGCGCCAGGTGCGGAGGCTGTTGGCCAGCCGCTCGGTGCGTTCGCGCACCAGCAGCCAGACGCGGCGCCGCCCGTGCACCAGCAGCGCCACGATGCCGGCGGCGACGAGATCGAGCACCGCGTGCATGCCGGTGGTCGAGCAGGAGACGATCACGGCGAAGGCCCAGAGGAAGCCGAGCGCGCGGAAGCGTGGCCACGAGCGGGCCGCGAGAACCGCGGTCAGCAGCGCCCAGGTGGCATGGAACGACGGGAAGGCGGCGCCGCCATGCGCTTCGCGTCGGGCTTCGAAGGCCAGCAGTTCGCCGAGCCCGTTGGTTGGCTCGAATGCGCGCGGCGGCACCTGCACCGGCACCAGCAGGTAGCAGAGGCTGTGCAGCACGATCGCACAGCGGCCGGCGTCCGCGAAGTCGCGCAGGTCGCCAGCCTGCTTCGCCCAGAACGGTGCGGTCGCGACGACGAGGTAGGCACTGGCGTAGATCGGGTAGGTCGCCGGCCACACCGGCCAGTCGCGTTCGAACGGCAGCCAGCCGTCGACAGCGTCGGCTGCGGGGCCGATCGCGAGGCACGCTTCGTAGCAGAGCCACCACACGGCCAGCACGCGCAGCAGCACGGCGATGCGGTGGTGGCGCCGCAACGGCGAATCGGCCACAGGCAGCGACCAGAACGCGCCGGTTGCCCGATCGGGGAAGCGCGCCAAGAAGCGCGGGCCTTCGTAGCCGAGGACGAGCGCCGCACAGCCGGCTGCAACCATCGGTGCCAACAGCCAACACACGGTTGCGTTCCCGATGGCGATCCCGAGACCGAGCGTCGCAGCGACGGCACCTGTGTAGATCGGGTGCGCCAGCCACGCATACACCCCGCAGCGGACGAGCCGCGGCGGCGGGAACGCGTTCATCGGCAGCCCGCCGCCGTGGCGCCAGAGGGCGAGCCAGCCGGCGAGCACCAGACCGAAACCTGCAGCCGTCAGCGGCAGGCCGACCCAGGTCGGCAGTGGGATCTGCCAGCTCACGACGATCGCGGTGTTGCAGGCCCAGGCGGCGAGCAACCACGGCAACAGCACCACGAAGACCGCTCCGTAGGCGAGGGCCAGCAGGCGCTGGCGAGGCGTCATCGCCATCGCACGACCTCGTGCAGTGCGGTGCCCACGATCGTGCCGGCCGCGTCCTGCAGGCTGGCCGCCGCCAGCATCTTGGTCTCTTCGAGCGAGCGGACCGAACGTGGCAAGGGCAGCCACCGCAGCAGGCGGTTGGCCAGCACGGTGCGCCCGAGTTCGCCGGTGCGCAGCACGGCTGGTGTCCCGAGCGCCACGCGGGTTCCATCGGCGAGGGTGAAGCCGGCGTCGTCGATCGGTCCGGCCGCAGCCTCCGCGCCATCGGCGAGCACGAGCCGCAGCGGGTGCGGGCCTTCCCACTGGATCCACACCAGCGACCGGGGGCCGGCGTGCAGACGGCCCCATCGCAGCACCTGGATCGGCAGATGCCACGGAGCGATCTCGAGGGCCAGGTGCTCGACGTAGCCTTGCCCGTGCAGCCGGCGTCCACGGTGGTGCAGGGTGACGTCGGCCCTCGGCAGATGGCAGTGCCAGCGAACCCGGCCGTGCGCATTCTCGTGCAGCGTGATCTCGCCTGGGCCGCGCGGGCCGATCCACTCACCGCGCACGCCGAGCCGCGGATCTTCGAACGTGAGCCCCTCGTCGCTGCGCGTGGGGCTCCCCGGCCGCCCGAGGCGCGTGGTCGTGTGCATGCTGCCGTCGCGACCGGAGCGTGCCAGCGTCGCGGAGTAGCCGAGCCGCAGCCAGCCCCAGCGCAGCGTCGCCGCATAGACGACCACCGCGTCGCCCTCGCCGGTCACGCAGTCGAGGAACCACTTGTGGAGCTGGAACGCCAGAAAGCCTCGGTGGGTCGGCAGGTTCCCGTCGCTGCTTCTTCCGCCGCGTGTCCGCGGAACCCTCGGACTTCCCTGGGCCGAGTTCCGCGGTCTCCGCTCTGCCAGCTCAGGCGTAGATGCCGCGCTGGCGCGTCGTCTCGGCGACGCGGTTGACGCCGAGCATGTAGGCGGCGATGCGGTTGCTGACCTGGAAGCGGCGCGCCATGTCGACCACCGACGCGAACGAGTCGACCATGATGCGCTCCATGCGCTGCTCGACCTCTTCTTGCGTCCAGAAGAACATCTGGCGGTCCTGGACCCACTCGAAGTAGCTGACGGTGACGCCGCCGGCGTTGGCCAGGATGTCGGGGATCACGAAGATGCCCTTCTGGTCGAGGATCTTGTCGGCGTTGGCCGTGCATGGGCCGTTGGCGCCTTCGGTGATGATCTTCGCCTTGATGTTGCCGGCGTTGCGGCTGGTGATGACGTTCTCGGTCGCGGCCGGCACCAGGATGTCGACCGGCAGCTCGAGCAGGTCGCCGTTGCTGATCTTCGACGCGCCTTCGAAGCCGTCGAGGCGCTTGTGCTTCTGCAGGTGCGCCTTCACTGCCTCGAGGTCCAGGCCCTTCGGGTTGTGGATGCCGCCGTGCATGTCGCTGATGGCGACGATCTTCACGCCGAGCGTGGCCAGCTGCAGGGCCGAGATCATGCCGACGTTGCCAGCACCCTGGACGGCGGCGGTGCAGTCCTTGGCCTTCATGCCGAGGTGCTTCAGCGCTTCGCGGGTCACCAGCATGACGCCGCGGCCGGTCGCTTCGATGCGACCCAGCGAGCCGCCGAGGCTGATCGGCTTGCCGGTGACCACCGCCGGCAGATAGCTGCGCTGGTGCATGGAGTAGGTGTCCATGAACCACGCCATGACCTGACCGTCGGTGCCCATGTCGGGCGCTGGCACGTCGCGGTCCGGACCGAGCAGGTCCATGATGCCCGACACGTAGCGGCGGGTGACGCGCTCGAGCTCGCCCTTGCTGAGCTTGAACGGGTCGCAGATGACGCCGCCCTTGCCGCCGCCGAACGGCACGTTGACGACGGCGCACTTCCAGGTCATCCAGGCGGCCAGCGCGCGGACTTCGTCGCGGTTGACGTTCGGCGCGTAGCGGATGCCGCCCTTGGCCGGGCCGCGCGACGTGCTGTGCTGCACGCGGTAGCCCTCGAACACGTTGACCGAACCGTCGTCCATGACGACCGGCATGCTGATCGTGATCTCGCGCTCGCAGGTGCGCAGGATGGCGATGACGTTCGGCTCGAGGCCGAGGCGAGCCGCGGCGAGATCGAGCCGGGCCTGCATCGCTTGGAAGGGATTCTCTTCGGAGGAGACTGGTTGGTTCATGCCGGGAGAGCGCTTGCGCGGTGCTGCGGGGCCGAGGAACCTACTCGCCCGCATGCACGCCAGCAACAAGCCGCAGAGCCCCGACGGTGCCGGGCTCGATCTGGTCGCCGGCGTGCACGCGGCGGCCGTGCGCGACCTGTGGAACGGTGCCGTCGGCCGCACCGTGCGTTGCGTGCCAACGCGGCGCACCGTGTCGGTGGCGAGTGCGGGCACGCAGCTCTACGGCAAGTGGCGGCAGGGGCGCGGACGCGACG
>CANGSN010000283.1 GCA_947455805.1 Planctomycetota bacterium | reverse complement strand
CGACACGCCGAGGCGATCGCCTAGATAGTCGGTCAAGGCCGCCAGCGGGTCGGCACCGGCCGCCAACGCGCGTTCGCATGCTCGGGCTGCGACCCGGGCCCGCCCTCCCAACACGTCGCCACGACGCCGCGCGAGCCAGCGGAACAGGAAGCTCGAGCCCATCAGCAGCAACCAAGGCGCCAGCACCGCGAGCCACGGCCCGAGGGTCCCCGGGCGCTCGAGCCGCACCGCCGGGCCGACGAGGTCGGGCAGGTCGAACACGTCGTCCACCCCGGCGATCACCGGCGCCGCGTTGGACTCCGGCAGCGGCGCCAACGTCTCACCGACCGCGGGTGGCTGCACGACCAGCGGCAACGGCTCCGTCGACACGGTGACGAAGCGTTCGACACCGGGGGTGGTGTCGAAGAAGCTCCAGGCGATCGCCGGCACCGCCTGCACGTCCGCCGACTTCGGCGTCAGGTCGTAGGTGATCGTCGCGCGGTCGGGCGCGCGCTCGATCGCGGTCTTGCCGAGTTCGTGGAATCCAGGCAGCGCGTCGAGTTCCGGCAGGCGCAGGAACTCGAAGTTGCCCTGCCCGCGCACGGACAGCGTCAGCTTGATCGAGTTGCCGACCTTGACGCGATCGCGATCGACCGTCGCCGCCAGCGTGAAGCGCCCGACGGCGCCGTACCACGGGCTCGGCCGACCGGCTTCCGGGATCGGCAGCACGTCGACGACGATCGGCTTGCCGTAGACGAAGAAGTTCTCCGACAACCCGCCGCGCTGCAGCCCGAACACGTCGCGGCTCTCGCTGCGCAGCACGTGGAAGCGGAACGTCGGCGCCGCCAGCTCGAGCCGGCCGGGTTTCGTCGGCAGCAGCGCGCGATCGAACGTGAAGCGCAACCAGCTGGTGCCGTCGCGCACGAAGGAAGGATCGTGCCCGACGACCATCAGGTTGTTGCCGCCGCGCACGATCAGCGCCGTGTTGCCCGCTGGATCGGGCACGGCGATCGACTCGACGCCGGCCATCGGTTCGAGCCACGTCGCCTGCACCTCGACGTCGGCATACGGCTGTCCGTTGCTGGCGCGCCCGCGCACCAACCGCACGGTCGGCAGCACGCCGGCCTCGACGTGGATGCGCACCGGTTCCTGCTCGTAGACGCGCAGCGTCGGCGTGCTGACGTCGATCCACGCCAGCTGCTCGGCGCGCACGTCGCGCCGCGCCTCGACGCGCAGCTCGGCGGTGCGTTGTTCGCGCGAACCCGTCCACACCGCGAACGGCGGCAGCACGAACGTGCCTTCGCGCAACGGCAGCACCTCGACCTGGTAGAAGACCTGCAGCCCGCGCTGCACGCGGCCGTTGACGCTGACGATGCTCTCGCGCTGCGACGGACCTTGCAGGCGCAGGCTCATGCCTTCGACCTGTGGCAGCACGATGTCGCGCAACGAACCGCCCGGGTCGTGGATGCACAGCTGCACGCGCGCCGCCTCGCCGAGGCGCACGAGTGCGGGCTCCGGTCCTTGCACCTCGAGCCGTTCCTGGGCCGCGGCGGCGAGTGCGAGCGACAGCAAGGCCGCCAGCGACGACGTTCCTCGGGATCCGCTCACCAGTCGCGCTCCACCGGCGGTCGGCCGGACCGGGCGCGCGCACGGACCGCGCGCAGCCGTTCGTCGAGCTTCTGCAGACGCTCCATCAGTTGCTGCGCCTGCTCGGGCGTCAGTTCGGTGACTGGCTTCGGCTCGCCGGCAGCGCCCTTGGCGTCCTCGGGCTTGGCGCCGACCGGCGGCGCCGCCCCCCCGTCCTTGCCGTCCTTGCCGGCCTCGGGTGGCTGCTGGCCCTTCTGGCCCTTGTCCGGCTGCTGCTGGTCGCCGCCGTTGCCTTGCGGCTCCGGCGGCTGCTCGGACTTGTCGCCGGCACCCTGCTGCTGCTCGGACTTGCCGTCCTCGGGCTTCGGCTCGCCCTTCGGCTCCTCGCCGGGCTTCTTCTGCTCGGGCTCGCCCTTCTGCTCCTGCTCGGACTTGTCCTGCTTGTCGTCCTTCTTGTCCTCGGGCTTCTTCTCGTCGTCCTTGTTCTTCTCGTCGGGCTTCTTGTCGCCCTGGTCCTTCTGCTCCGGATCCTTCTCCTTGTCCTCCGACTGCTGCTGCTCGCGCTGCTTCTTCAGCTCGTCGATGCGCGCGGCCAGCGCCTGCTGCAGGCGCTGCGATCGCTCCAGGTTGCGCAGCAGCTCCGGAGCAGGCTGCGCTTCCGCGGCGCGCTCGTAGTAGTCGCCGGCGTCCTTCGCCTTCGCCAGCGCCTGCTCGAGCTGCGGCAACGGATCGGCGGGCGCGGCGGCGGCCGGCCCGGCATTGCCCTGAGGCACAGCGGCTGGCGGCGGCGGCGTCTCCGCCGCCGCGGCGAGCGTCTTCGCCTGCGCGTGGCGAACGGCACCGAGCATGCCGAGGTGCAGGTCGGCGCGCGCCTCCTTGGCGAGTGCTGCGTACTTCTCGGCCGCCACCTCCGCCGCTTCGAACTCGCCGGCGGCGAAGCAGGCACGCGCCAGGTTCCACTGCAGTCCGGCCGAATCGCCGTCCTGCGCGATCGCGGCGCGGAACGCCGCCGCCGCCTCGGCGAACTTGCCTTCGGAATAGAGCTGCAGGCCGCGCTCGTGCTCGCCACCGAGCGCCAGCAACAGCATCGGGATGATCGCCAACCTGCTCATCGTCGTCCTCCGGCCATCGCCAGGTCCCACAGCATCAGCAACAGCAGCGGCAGCAGCAGCCACTGGTAGCGGGCCTGCTTCTGCGTGTCGGTTCCGGCTTCGTAGGAGCGCTTCTGCATCGGCAGCAGGCGCTTCTCGTACAGCTCGTTCAGCGGCAGCGGCGTCGCCTCGGCGCGCACGAACTCGCCGCCGGTCGCCGCCGCCAGCTTGCGCAGGCTCTCGGGGTCCATGCGCGAGACGACCTCCTGGCCAGCCTGGTCGCGCAGGAACTCTTGTTGGCCCTGCTGCACGATGTTGATCTTGCTGCCGAGGGCGCTGCCGTAGCCGACCGCGTGCACGACCAGCCCGGCGTCCTTCAGTTCGCCCGCCGCCTGCCGCCCAGCACCGGCGAGGTCCTCGCCGTCGGTCAGCACCAGCACGACCGTGGTCGCGCGGTTGTCGGGATCGGCGATCTCGCGCGCGCGCCGCAGCGCCGCCGCCAGGTCGGTGCCGCCGACCTTGACCAGGTCGGTGTCGACCTCGGCCAGCAGCCCGCGGAACGAGTCGACGTCGTGCGTCAGCGGGATCGCGATGCGCGCCGCACCGGCGAACACGACCAGGCCGATGCGGTCGCCGCCCGACAACTTCGCCAGCAGCGCGCGCACGTCCTGCAGCGCCCGCTGCAGGCGCGTCGGCTCCATGTCGCCGGCGAGCATGGAACGCGACGTGTCGAGGCAGACCAGCAGGTCGAGGCCGCGGCGCTCGGTCGCGATCGTCTCCTCGCCGCTGCGCGGATCCATCCAGCACAACAGCCCGAGCAGCAGCAGCACGGCCAGGCGAAGCGAACGCCACAGCGGCGACAGGCCGCCGCGGGCCGGCCCGGCGCCGTAGGCGACGACCGAAGCACGCGAGCGGTCGAACAGCGTCCACGCCAACGCCCAGACCAGCGGCAGCGACAGCAACCACGGCCACAAGGCAGCGCGCGAGAACTCGAGGTCGCTCACGGCACCCTCCGGAACAGCAGAACCTCGGCCAGCAACGACACCAGCAACAGCGCGAGCCCGATGCCGAGCGGCCACTGGAAGCGGTCGACGGCGCGGTAGCGAGGATCCTCGATCGTCGCCTTCTCCAGCGCGTCGATGCGCGCGTAGACCGCCGCCAGCTCGTCGTCGCTCTTCGGCTGGAAGAACTCGCCGCCGGTGTCCTTCGCGATCGTCCGCAGGTCGCTGAAGTCGAGCGGCTGCATGCGGCCGAACGGCGTCGGCGTGCCCTTGCCGAGGCCGATCGTGTGCACGCGCACGCCGGCGTCCTTCGCCAGCTTGGTGCCTTCGCTCGGCGTGATGTCGTCGACGGTGGTCTCGCCGTCGGTCAGCAGCACGACGACGCGCGACTTGGCGTCGCTCTTCTGCAGCACCTGCACCGCCTTCGCCAGCGCCGTACCGATCGCCGTGCCGTCGAGCTCGCTCTCGCGCGGCACCGTGTCGACCGTCGCCAGGAACGACCCCAGCGCCGCCTCGTCGAGCGTCGGCGGGCAACGCAGTTCGGCGTAGCGCGCGAACGTCACCAGCGCGACGCGGTCGGTCGTGCGCGCCTTGGCGAACGCCATCGCCCGCTCGCGCGCCGCGTCCATACGCCGGTAGCGCTCGTCGTCGCGCATGTCGGGGATCAGCATCGACGAGCTGGTGTCGACCGCGAGCACGATGTCGATGCCCTGGTCGCGCAGCGGCATCACTTCGCGCTCGACCGGCCGCGCCAACGCCACGGCGAGCGCCAGCGCCGCCAGCAGCTTGCCGAACAGTGGCAAGGCCGCGAAGCGTTGCCGCCAGGTGACCGGCACGCCGTCGAACAACGACACCGCCGCCGTCGGCAGCGCCGCGCGCGGCCGCAGCAGGCGGAACAGCAGCGCCGCCACCGCCAGCGGCGCCACCAGCAGGAACCATGGGTCGAGCAGGGTCAGGCTGCCCCACTCGACGGCCGCGGCGGCGGCGGCGGCGATCACGACGCACCTCCGACCGCCGCGGCCACCGGCGCCGGTGGGGGTGGCGCGATGCGATCCGCGCGGGTCGCTTCGACGAACGCCACGGCCTGCTGCCACGTGGCGAGGTGCTCCGCTTCGCCCGGCAGGTGGCGCGCGAACTTCACCATGTCGCACTGCAGCAGGAACTGCTGCAACTCGCTGCGGTGCTCGCGCAGCAGTTCGACGCTGCCTTCCAGCTCGCGCAGGAACTCCTCGGTCGTG